>JAADHL010000360.1 GCA_013151875.1 Deltaproteobacteria bacterium | reverse complement strand
GCAGGGTCGCGAGTGGCCCAGGCAGGTAGTTGGTCAGGTCCACCACGCGAACGCCCTCAAGCGGCTTGCCTGGGGCCACGGTGATCTACCAGCCTTTTCCGGAGAGGACGTCCTGGAGCTTCAGGGCCATGGCTATGTTGCCCTCGACCTTGAGTTTACCCTGGGTGAAGGCCGCCATTGGGTTCAGATTGCCGGTATAGATGTCCAGGAAGTCGCAGTCCTTCATCCGGATCCGGACGTTCATGGCCTCGTTGGGACCGGCCTTCACCTCCGGGGTGCCCAGGTCCAGGCTCCAGGTGCCGCCGTCGTCACCATCGAGCACGAACTCGAAGATGCCGCCGATCTGTTTGGCGCGATCCGGATTGCCGCTGATGCGCTTGGCCAGATCATCCATGAAAATCTGTTCGGGTTTCTTGTCAGCCACTTGGATTACTCCTGAAAAAAGGGGAATCCGATGATAGCCGTGGCGCCCCACCTCAGTCAATGGTGTAAAATATTTTCAGTATCGAGTTCGGAGACGCCAGTGACGACTATCGGCCCGGCCAAATGTATTGCTGTTTCGGGTAACATCGGGACAGGCAAGTCCACTCTGGTCCGGTTTCTCACCAGGCACTTTCCCATAAAGCCGCTGTTCGAGCCAAACGAAGAGAATCCTTATCTGTCCGACTTCTATGCCGACATGCCCAGGTGGGCCTTTCATTCCCAGGTGTTTTTCCTGATCCGGAAATTTCACCTGCACCAGGAGATGACCCAGTCACCCGATCCCGTGATTCTGGACCGGACGATTTACGAAGATGCCGAAATATTCGCGATCACGCTGTCCCGGATGGGCATCATGGACAAGAGGGAATTCGGGACCTACTGGTCGCTGTACCAGACCCTGGTTGAATTGTTGAAACCACCCGATCTGATGATCTACCTGCGCTGTTCGCTGGGGTCCATCAAGAAAAGGATCGCCGCGAGGGGCCGTCCCGAGGAAAGGGATGTGCCCGAGGCATACCTGCGCAGGCTGAACCGTCTGTACGAAAAATGGTTTGCTGGTTACAAGAGGTCTCCTACGCTGGTGCTGAGGACCGATCGCATCGACTACGTTTCGGACCTGGTTGACCAGGTGGACGTGATTGAAACCATTGAAAGGCACATCCGCGGCGCTGGGGGGAAGCCGTGATGGGGCGCAAGTTCGATGGCTGGTTCGATCGTGGGACGCCAATCGTACATCGCCGGTGGATTGCGGCCTGCGTTGTTGCCTGTGTATTGATTTCCTGCGGGCCGGAACAGGACGGCGTGGGCGCCTACGCGCTGGACGACGTCTCCGTGGTCTCGATTACACCGTCGGTGTGGCTCGATGGGACAAAGGTCACGGTGTCCGGAACTGGCTTCGTGCCCCCTGAAGTGGGGGAGATGTCGATGACCATCACGGGCGCCGACGGCGCGCAGCAGGTGGCGGTCGCTGTGTATCTGGACTATGTTGGGCCGGACCAGGCGACCTTTTCGGTCGGTCAGGGGCTGATTGCCCTGCTGCCGCTGGATGCTGGGAGTTTTCAGGCGAATGTGACGGTGCGGCGGGCCGTCGGCGGGGACTTGACTGACAGCGCGGTCCTGGACCTGGAAATCGAGGTGGTGTCCTCATTGACCCCGAACATGTCCGCCGTTACTCCTTTGAACGCCTTCATCGGCCAGGAGATGGAGGTGCACGGCAGCGGATTCATTTTTGCCGGCGAGTCGGCCGCCGGTGAGGGTGACGGCGCGGCCATGCCCGGTTCCACGATCCTCGAACTGGACGGGACGTTTCACGCAAAGGGGGGCGACGGCGCCATTGAAAAGAAGGTGATTGCCATTCCCCTCAAGGTGATCGACAGGACGCTCGCGACGTTCATACTGACTCCCGACCTTCTGGGCCTTGGACCGGGTGCGTTCGAGGGGAGCGCGAGAATAGAAAACCTCTTTCAGGGCGATGCCGGCCGGTCCCTTGATGTCGCCGGAAACGACCTGTCCGGCCTACGGATCGAGATAGCGCGGACCCGACTGAATTCGATCCGGCCCACGACGATACACCGCGGTCAGCAACTGGTTTTCGATGGCAATGGTTTCCTGGCCCTGGACGGCGACTTGGGAACGGTGACCTTTCTGACGTTTATCGGCACCCAGACCGGTCCCGATGCCTCGATTGTTCATTCCGGGGCGAATCCCCTGGTGCTGGTGCCGGACAGGGTGGAAGGCAATTATCTGGCAAGCCTGGTGGTAAGGACCCTCGTCGGCCCTGATGGCATGCCCGCCGGATTCGGGTCGGGTCCGGCCGTGCTTGAAGGGACATTCACCCCGCATGTCGTGTTCAAAGACGAGATTCTGAAGGGCCAGGGCCTTGACGCGGTCCTGGAAGTGGGACGCCAGATCCAGGTGGTTTATCTGCGGTTCATGCCCACTTTCGAGGACGGCATCAGGTCTTTCGGATTGCAGGCCGTGTCGCAACTGGTGAAGGAGCGCGCCTTGGAGGTCTGCATCGGCGATTACCAGGGCATATCAGTGGATTTCCGGCTGGACCCCCCTCCTGCGGATTGGGTGGAATACACCACGGCGGAAGTGATGAACCGCGATCCCAACGACGCCGGCCTTCTGGGCCTGGACAACACTTTCGGCAAGGATGTCGGAAACCTGCGCCTGAATGAACTGCTGGGTGGATACAACGCCGTAAGCGCCGAGGCGGGCTATTTCCCCTACGGCGGAGTCTTCCTGGAATCATTTCTCAATTTTTCCCCGACGCTTTCCAGCCTGGACGAAAGCATGACCGCACCCGCGTTCGACAGTGTGTTCGCTTCTGTGATTCCCGAATTGGGCGGAACACCGGTCGGGGAAGGCGAGTATCCCGGCGGCGGGCGTGACCCGGCCATCTCGGAGGCCGTCCGGGTGCTGGGCAATCTTATAGGTGACACGGTGTCTCATGAGGTAGGGCATTCCCTGGGCCTTGCCGCGCTGGAGGGACATTTCCACAACGTGGGTGACAACCCAGGGTACATCATGGACGCGGGCGCCTTCAGGCCCTTTGAGGAGAGGGCGCAGCTCCCGGGGGGCAAGGCAAGGGTGTTCGCGCCCTGGAACAGGGCATATCTGGAAGAGATTCTGCCCGTGGATTGAGGTGGTGATGTCTGTAGCAAGGGGGCGAGCATCGATCTCGGGTCGTCGTTTACTGGAAATTACTGTGTTTGTGGGTATTGCCTTGAACGTGGCGTGTCGGCCTCAACCTCCGAAAGCGGTTGCCGGGGAATCTGGCGAAGCGCTGGGAAAGGCCGATACATCTTTGAAAACGGTCGTTGCCACGTTCATTTCCCTGAAAGGGGCGAAGTCCCTGTTCAACCTGGAGGTCGCGGACACCCCGGCGTTACGGGGCAAGGGACTGATGTATCGGCGCGAACTGGCCCCGGATCGCGGCATGGTGTTCGTATTTCCGGGTGAAGAGGACCAGACCTTCTACATGAAGAACACGTATGTGCCGCTCGACATGGTATTCGTGAATTCCAGGCTGGTGGTGGTCGGCGTGGTGGAGGATGCCCGGCCCCTGACCCTCGTCACCAGGTCCGTGGGCCGCCCATCCCAATACGTGATCGAACTGAACGCCCACGCCGCACGCAGACACGGGATCGGTCCTGGGGCGCGGGTTGATTTCAGGCCGAAACTGCCGGCGGTAACCAGATAGTTGAGAGGCGGGGCGCGTTATCAGAGGGCGTCGAACGGTGCTTCGGACCATCCGGTGTTGGCGTAGGTTTCGGTGCGGGTCGTATAGGTGAACTCCACGAAGGCCCGGGCATTGGCCGCGGCCGCCGTCTTGACCTTGGACGTCTTGCGAACGATGTTGGCGCCTTCCGCTTCCAGCCATTCCCATCCGTAGTCCGTCACGGTCACGAACTGCCTGGTCGTCTCTGACTTTACGAGTACGTTCCTGTACCACCATTCGTGGCCGATCTTGCTGTGCTCGAAGCTGCCTTCACAGCCAGGGTCGAGGTGCACGGTCGGGAACGTGTCGGCATGATCAAAGCCCTCCACCGGGTTGCCTGCCAGGGTCCACGCGCTGTCGGCGTCGTCATAGATTACCAGGCAGCGGTTGGCGATATCCATGGTATTGACGTTGGTCACCTCGCGCAGTTCCAGCTTGGCCGCGCTGTGCGCGCCCGCGCCCACCGGGACGGACTCGTTGGCGATATCCCGATAGATTGTTGTCCCATCAGGGTTCACCCACACGTCGCCCACCGAGGGATTGGCCTGGCACAGGTACTCCACGCCGGCCTTGAGGCCCGCCCACGTTGCGCCGTTTTCCAGGGCCGTGTTGTTGTTGATATCGTCGCCCTTCCAGAACATTTCCCACAGTTCCCAGTTCGGGTCCCACAGCATGCCGAGGTCGGTCATCTTGACGAGATACTCGTCGCCGGCCAGGCCGTAGGTGGAGGCGCTGGTCGCCTTATCGGCGAAACCGGTGTTTTCGGTCTGGTAGCTGTGCATCACGTTGGGTTGCGACTCTTCGTTGGTCACTTCCTTGGTATAGGTGCTGACGTCGTGCTCGACTTTTTGCTGTTCGACCAGATAGACAGGCACCTCTCCGAACGTGTCACGGCCCGGAAGCAGTGGATTGTTCGAGTAGGTCTTGCCCACGACCGTCCACTGCTCGGTGAACTTGCCGGTCTTGTGGACCTCGAGGGTTCCCGACGACTCGCCCGCGAAGGACCCGTTGTTTATGGTCCCCTTCTGTTCGGCCGCGTTCGGGTCGCCAAGGATCTGCTTGTAGGACTTGGTTACCTCGTCAAAGGTGCCCTCGCCCTGTATCTGCAGCCCGATGGCCCAGCTTACGAAACTCTGGGTATCCTTCTCGCAGCCGAGGCCCAGGGCCAGCAGCGAGAGGGACCCAATCATCATTTTCATCCTGATCGACATGGCTTCTCCTCCATCCATCCTGAAAAATACAGACAATTCAATGCGTTCCAGAGACGGCATTACCTACCATAGTTATGGATCTTTGTCTACAAAAACGCCCGGCGAAAAAGGTCGCATCAATTGATGAAAATCAGCCCGCGTCCGCGATTCTGCGGATGAAGTTCATCGTCGCTCCCGTCACCGCCTCGCTTTCGCAGTCAAGGAACATCTCGTGGCCGCTCTTTTCAAACCACATCAGGGATCGGTCTTTGGACGACACCTTTTCATAGATGGTCTTCGCGCTGCCGGGAGAAATCACCTTGTCCTTGCGTGAATGCAGGATCAGGATTGGGGCCTTGACGAACGACAGGATGTGTAAGACGTCGTGCGAGTAGTCCAGCAGCGAACAGAAAGCCTTTGTAGAGAACTTCGGGTAGTTGCGGTTTTCGGCGGCCTCCAGCGACTTGTCGGTGTAGGCCTCGGGACTCGGCCAGAAGCGGACGAAACGCGCCAGCAGAGGACTCAACGGCGCCAGCGGATCAGCGAACTTCAAAGCAGCGGCAAGGGACACGACCCCCCCCACCTTGTCACGATGCCGGGCCGCCAGTTCCAGAGCCACCAGCCCACCCATCGAATGGCCCACGACGATGATCTTTTCGACCTCGCCATAGAGGTCCAGCAGGGCGTTTTCCGCGTCTTCGTACCAGTCCCGGTTCGTGGTCCCTTCCATGTCCTGGTAGGTGGTCCCATGGCCCCTGAGCACCGGAAACCTGTAGGGCATTCCCGTCTTGTCCAGCGGCGCCACCAATCTGTCCACGCAGTGGATGTCCGAGGTGAATCCATGTATCACCAGTACGCCGTAAGGGGCCTTTTTGCCGTCCTTGCCCGGCTTTACCGAGTGGGAATATGCGTATCTTGGAAGAGACGTCGGTTCGGTCTTGCCGTTCAGCGGAAGCTTCAAGGGCACGAACCCACGGCTGTGGTCAACCAGCGCCGAGATGGCCAGCATCACCTTTTTGGTCTTTTTGGCCAGTTCGGCCCTGGATGGGGTCCTTTTGGGCTTTGGGAAGACGATCGGCTTGCCGAATCTGACGGTCACAGGGCCTGGACCAGGTATTGGGGGCCATTGCTGCATCCTCGGATATGCCTCGGGAGGATACGCCTTTCCCGTGCCGGAGACTCCGCACGGGATGATCGGGACGCCCGCGGCCAAGGCCAGCCTGACCACGCCGGTCTTTCCCTTCAGGAGGCCGGTGTCCTTTTCCACATCCCACCTGGGGACATCCTCTTCACCGGGAATCGTCCCTTCCGGGAAGATGGCGACGGCCTTTCCTTCCTTAAGGGCGTTCACTACGTCTTCCAGCCCCTTGTCGTCTCCGCCGCGCCGTATGTAAAGGCCGTCGGTCAAATCGATCATGTGGTGCAGAAAGGGCCAGTCCTTGAACATCGCCTTTGCTATGAAATGGATGCGCCGCGGGGCGGAAGCCGCAACCACCTGAACATCGAGCCATGACTGGTGGTTGATCGCAATAAGACAGCCACCGGTCATGGGCACGTTTTCCGCGCCGATGACCTCCAGGTCGTTCTGCTTTTCGAAGTTCTTTCTCATCAGGGTGCGCATCATGTCGTACAGTCCCTCGCGGAACGGGTCGTAGTACCCGGTCTTTTTCAGGACGTCCAGACCGACTCCCAGCACGTCGTCCAGGGGCTTTATCGCCTTGTTCATCATTTCCCAGCGTTCCATCGCCAGCATCCTCCTGATTTCCGGCGCGGGCTGATTCCCGCACTCGCGGCGACGATACTTTTGCGCATTTGCCGCATTGCGTCAACCGTTTCGATCAAGGGCTGACGGCTCATCCCCGATCGTTATCCGCTGATGGCATTGAGCGTGTTCCGTGCTGCGTGCTATGCTGCAAACGGTTTGATTGGGATGACGATGACGACATGATCGGCGAAGGGGTCATCAACGCGATCAGGGCCGCGGTGGGAATCGACGGGGTTTCCACGCGTGAGACTGATCTGCGCGTGTATGGGGCCGACCTCTGGCCGCGCCTCAATATCCTCAAGCTTTACGGAGGACGGATTGAGGACAGGCCCGACGCGATCGTGTGGCCCAGGTCCGTTGAGGCCGTCGGACAGGTGCTGGCGATATGTTCAAAGACCGGCATTCCGGTAATTCCGTTTGGTGGTGGTTCCGGTGTGTGCGGCGGCACCCTTCCGGTTCAGGGTGGGGTAATGCTGGACCTGAAACGGATGAACCGCATCAGGGAAATCGATGAATTGTCGATGTCCGTGGACGTCGAAGCCGGCATGATAGGCCAGCATCTCGAAACCGCCCTGAACGAAAGGGGATATACCCTTGGCCACTTTCCCTCGTCAATCATGTGCTCGACCACGGGAGGTTGGGTGGCCACGCGGTCGGCGGGCCAGTTCTCGTCCCGCTATGGAAAGATCGAGGACATGGTCCTTTCCATCGAGGCGGTCCTTCCCGATGGTTCGGTGGCCGAGCTGGAGACGACCCGGAATCATTTCGGCGAGCCGGATTTCGCCCAGCTGATCATGGGCTCCGAGGGTACGCTTGGCGTCGTGACCAGGGTGCGTCTGCGCATCTATCCGATGCCGCCTTTCAGGAGGTTCGGGGGTTTCAGGTTCATGGACGTAACCTCCGGCCTGGAGGCCATGCGGAATATCATGCAGCAGGGGCTGAGACCCGCGGTGATGCGCCTGTACGACCCCCTGGATACCCTGATCAACAATTTTTCGATGTCTTCGGAATCGGATCATCACGAAAAGACGGCCAACAACGCCGGGCCTGCATTGCTGGGGCGGACCCTGGGTGTGGACCCGTCCGGCCTGTCCTTTTCCGGTCTTTCTTCGGCCCTCACCGGGCCGCTGTTGAGAAAATTCCTGGCTCATCCTGGGCTGATTCAGAGGGCCTTGGACCTGGCGCCGCTTTCCTGTCTTCTGGTCGTGGGTTTCGAGGGCGAGGGAATCAGGACGCGGCAGAATATGGATAGGGCCACGGACCTGGCGGTCAGGGCCACGGGACGGGCCCTTGGCCCCGGGCCAGGCGAGTTCTGGATGAGGCATCGTTATTCGGTGTCGTTCAAACTGAGCAAGGTGTTCGCGCAGGGCGCCTTTGCCGAGACGCTGGAAGTGGCGGGACTCTGGAGGGACGTTCCCGCCATCTATCGGAAGGTCCGCAGGGCCGTCCTGGACCGGGTTTCCGTGATGGCCCACTTTTCACACGCCTATCGTGAGGGTTGCGCCATCTATTTCACGTTTTCGGGCTACAACGGCAACGGTCCGAGGCTGGTCGGCCTGTACGACGAGGTCGTTCGCAAGGCGCTTTCCGCCGCCATGGATGCCGGGGCCACGGTCAGCCACCATCACGGCATCGGTCTGATGAAGAGGGCATTCACGCCCGACGAATATCATGGGGGCGAGAGGCTGTTCTGGGCCGTCAAGCAGGCCCTGGATCCCTCGGGCATTATGAATCCCCAGAAGGTGTACCCGCCCACGGTCCGGTTCGAGCCCAAGGAAGAACGAGATGCCGGCGCAGGGAACGGGAACGACGAGTTCGATTCGATCGTTTCGTGGGACCACAAGACCGGTGACAAACAGGCAATAGCCCCGGAGGTGCCGGAGGAGATATCCGACATCCTCAGACTGGCCGACAAGGCGGGCAGAGGCATAATCTGCCAGAACGCGACGCCTCCGGTCAAGACCGACAGACGCGTGCGGGCCGTGGACCTTTCGCGCATGGATGAAATCCTGGACATGGATCCTGTGTCGGGAACAGTGACCTTTCAGGCGGGCATGACCGTCCTTCAACTCGAAAACTTCCTGAGGGAAAAGGGATTCACCATCGGCCTGGTCCCCAAATCGAGGCTTCTGATGAGCTTTGGGGAATTCCTGGCCCGTTCCTCGCCCAGCAAGGGCAGCCCGCGTTACGGTACCGTGCAGGATAATTGCCTGGGCCTGTCGGCCGTTCTGCCCGACGGAACCCCGTTTGCAGTTCGTCCGTGCCCGCGGCGATCCGCTGGACCGGACCTGATGCACTGTTTTCTGGGGGCAGGGGGAAGGTACGGCATAATCACTGGTGTCTGTCTGCGCGTGTTTCCGGTTCCCACGGTAAGAGAGGCGGTTGCTTTCGCCACCGATGACCCTGTGATGACGTGTTCGGCGATAAGGACGATACTGGTGCGCCATGCGCGTCCCGAGAAGGTCCTGATGGTCATCCGCGCGCCATCGAAACTGGGCCGTCGCAGGCGGATACGAACAGTATTCCAGTTCGGCGGCATGCGGGCCTCGGTTTCCAGGAATCTGGCCGTTGTGCGTTCGGTGATGGAATCACTCGGGATGGAGGGTGAGTCCGTGAGGGCCGAGGACAGGCAGACCCCAGTCAGGAAGCGGGCCCCGTCCATAGAGCGTCATCTGCCCATGGACCGGGTGATGGCGTTGTGCGCCGCGTTGGGTGAAATGGAGGACGACTCCTGTCCCGAGGCGCACGTTACGGACATGGCGCCCCAGGGGGCGACCTTCAGATTGCTGCTCAGGGAGGATCGGCACGTGTATCCGCCTGAAGTCCTGTCCGAACTGAGCGCTCCGGAACTCCCGGACACTCTGGCCGGCGCCGCGGATCGGGTAAAGGAGATTCTGGACCCGGAAGGGACCTTGAATCCGGAGTAACATGACTGACGGCATTCACGGAAAGAAGGGGCGATTCGACCTGTGCGCATTCTGCCCGGACCTGTGCCTGGACAGGTGCCCCGTCGTCGCATCCACAGGTTCCGTGACATATTCACCATTCGCCAAAATGCTGCATGGCTGGTTGATCGAAAACGGACGGATACCCGCGTCCGAGGAGGTCGCCGAACTGTTCTACCAGTGCACCGGTTGTCTCTCGTGCCATGAAGCCTGCGCCCATGACGTGGATGTCGAGACATCCCTGTTCGACCTGAGGGCGGAACTGGTGGACAAAGGAATCGCCCCTTACGGCCAGGACATTTTCGAAGTCCCGACACAGGACCTGATCCAGGCCCAATCAGCGGTGATTCCAAAACGCTATTTCGTGCCGGAGGCGCGAGCGGTCCTGTTTCCGGGGTGCCACGCCCTGTTGGACCGGCCCGGGCTTGTCAAGGACGTTCTCGCCGTTTTCAGGCATCTGAACATCGAGTTTATCGGCGCCTCCGACGAGGCTGCCATGTGCTGTGGGTATCCGCTTCACGCCGGCGGCTATCGGGACGCCTTCCTTGAAAGGGCAGAGGAGGTTTCGTCGGCCCTGCGCCGTTATCGCATGGTGGTGACCCTGTCTCCATGCTGCGAACACACCATGAAGAACCTTTTCGCGGCGGCAGGGGTCTCCAGGCCGCCCGTGGTGACCTCGGCGTTGGATATCGTGGCGCCCCTGGTGATGAGGACCGAACGCGAACCCCTGGGCCTGCGTCTTTCGTATCATGATTCGTGTTTCCTGGGTCGACACATGGGTCAGTACGACCTGCCCCGCGAGGTGATCACACATGTCAACGGCTTGTCCCCGATCGAAATGAGGATGAATCGGGGCGATGCGGCCTGTTGCGGCGCCGGAGGAGGGTGGGACCGGACATCGCCGGTGCTGTCGGGTATTGCCGCCTCGTCCGTCATCCAGATGGCCGATGACGCGGGCGCGGACGTCGTTGTGTCGGCAAGCTCCACCTGCGCCAGCCACCTGGATTCCCGTGGCGACGGCCCGGCGAAGGTGATGGACCTGTTCAGCCTTATTGCCGCCTGGCTGAAGCCGAAACGTTCGAAACCGAAACGTCGGAGGAGGCGATGAATCCGTTTTTCATCGTGAACCCGCACAGCGCCAACGGCGCCACGAAAAGGCGATTCGGTTCGATGGAACCCACGTTGCGGGCCGCTTTCCCGGACATGAAAGTGGCGTACACCGAGGGGCCCATGCACGCGGCGACGCTTTCGGGCGAGGCCGTGGCGCGGGGCGACGAGCTTGTCGTGGCCTGCGGTGGCGACGGGACCCTGAACGAGGTGATCCAGCCGGTGGCCGGGACAGGCTGCAAAACCGTTATCGCTGTCATGCCCAGCGGGACGGGCGGTGATTTCAGGAGGATGCTCGGTCTGAAAACAGAGGCCGAAGACATTGTCGGATACCTGCGTCACGGCGAGCCCAGGACCGTGGACACCGGGATCCTGGAATATGCGAACCTGGCCGGTGGGCGGGACAGTCGCGCCTTCATGAATATCGCAAGTTGCGGCATCTCGGGCCAGGTGGACCATTACGTGAACAACACCAGCAAGGCGCTGGGCGGCAGGGCCTCGTTCCTGATCGGGTCCCTGCGCGGCATGTTCGGATATCGTAACGTCGAAATGTCGGTGAAGGTGGACGATAGGCCGTTTTATGAGGGGCCGGCCAATCTGGTTGCGGTAGCGAACGGCCGGTTTTTTGGCGGCGGCATGATGGTGGCTCCCGGGTCATCCCTGGATGATGGCCTGTTTGATGTTGTGGTGTTCGGCGACCTGACGAAGCTGGAATTCATCGGTCTGTCACGCAGGATTTACTCTGGGCATCACCTGACGCACCCAAAGATACGACATGGACGCGGCAGTACCGTGGAGGTCGAGTCGCGGGATCAGGCGTTGATAGACCTGGATGGTGAACAGGTGGGCGGTATTCCGATGCGGGCCGGGATCCGACCCGCGTCTCTCAGGTTGTTGGTGCCCGGCCGCGGCGCCGGCGTTCATCCTCCCCTTGGTGTTTTCGGCTCCAGCCGCTGACACTGGACCGCCGCACCACGTGAATGTATCATCGAGTTCCTGTGCTAAACGGAGGGCCAGGGATGGACAGCCCCATTTCCGCCGAACGGCAGGTGAACCGGATATACGGCGTGGTCATCGGGATCGTGATTGACAACAACGACCCGGAAGGGCTCTATCGCGTGAAGGTCAAGTTTCCCTGGGTGCAGGAGTCCAGTTCCACCTATACCGACGCCCCCGATCGTGAGGACTTTCCGTCGAACTGGGCCAGGATTGCCACCTTCATGGCGGGGCCCGACCGGGGGGCTTTCTGGCTTCCGGAGGTAGATGACGAGGTCCTGGTCGCGTTCGAGCACGGTGACATCAGACGCCCCTTTGTCATCGGTTCGCTGTGGAGCCCGGTGGACAAGGCGATCCATGACAACCAGAGTCAGGGCGGCAGCAACGATTTCAGGACCCTCTTCAGTCGCTCGGGACACGTCATCCAGTTCCAGGACACTGAAGGTGAGGGCCGGATCATCATACAGACCAGGTGCGAGGCGGGCACCGCCGCGGACGGCCACAAGTCCAGGCCTGGGCATTTCATCGTCATGGACGAGTCCGACGGCGCGTTGATGATCCAGATTTCCGACGGGAAACAGGAAAACCTCCTCACCATCGACAGCACGAACAACCACGTGAAGCTTGAAAGCAAGAACGGGGATGTCACGGTTTCGGCGCCGAATGGAAAGATCCTGCTGGAATGCAAGACGCTGGAGACGAAATCCAGCTCTTCCAGCAAGATACAGGCCGGAAGCTCCGCTGAGATAAAGGCCGGCAGCACCATGGACATCAATTCGAGCGGCGGAATGACCATCAAGGGCGCGACGGTCAAGATCAACTAGATCCCACGGATCTACGGCGGCGATGGATGCAAGCCGGAAACTACGAAATCGAACGTTTCACCTTGGCGGATCCAGAGGGAAATCAGGCAGGTGTGGTGGTCGCCAAGGCGACATATGTCCTGGGTGATGACCGCATCCTCGTCCCCGCCGAAGACAAGGAGCCCGTCAGGTTTGCCGCTCTGCCGATCGAGGGCGACGATCCCGCCGCATCGCCGATAATGTTCGATTCCGACTCCGTTTTGGCAAAGGCCATGACCGACGTTGTGGTGCACGGGACGGCCTATGCGCCGAAGGGGCGGCCGGTACCGTCGTTCGACGTGGAGGTGACGGTTGGGAAGGCCCGCCGCGTCCTGAGGGTGTTCGGACCCCGGCATGCGAGCTGGCGCAAGCCGTCCCGACAGACAAAGAAGGAAACGATTTTCAGAACGCCTGTCTTTTCCGAACCGGAACCGGTTGCCAGCGTGCCCTTGAATTTCACGCGCGCCTACGGGGGAACGGCAAGGTACGAACTGCCGGGAGGGGAAGACGTCATCGAGATTCCATGTCCCTCCAATCCGCTCGGCATGGGTTACTGCGTGCAGAACTCACGGGCTGGGCTGGACGGACTCGAACTGCCGCAGATCGAGGACCCTGGTGCGTTGTTGACCCCCGAATCCGTGGTCAGGCGGATCGGGGCGCCGGAGGACCTGCCCCTGCCCGTGGGCTTCGGTGTCTACGCCGCCGCGTGGTATCCGCGAGTGGCTTTTGCCGGTGTCATGCCCTTTCAGATTGACGAGGCGAGGGAGCGGATACGGGAGCAGGCCGCGGACCTGGACCCGGAAAAGGACGCGGAAGCGATTGCCATGCTGGAGGGGTTCGAGCCGCCTGTGATGGACCCACGATTCCATCAGTCCGCCGCGCCCGGCATGACGTTTCCCATCCTGGCGGGGGACGAAGCGCTGGCCTTCAGGAACATGACTCCCGGGGGCATGCTGACTTTCAACCTGCCCGGAGTGCGTCCCCTGCTCAGACTCGAAACGGGAGCCGGACGCCTGACCCTGCCGACCGTACTGGACACCGTGGTTTTTCTGGTGGACGACATGAAACTGGTCCTTACGTTCAGGGGGAAGTGCGTACTGTCCCAACTGAATGAAGGCGACGAGTTTTCCGCCTTGCCGATGGAGGTCGAGGACATCGACGTAAGAGCCTATGAGAAGGTCCTCGTGGAAGAGGGCATCGGATGAATCGTCGTTCCCGGGTCGCTGTGATTCATCTGCTGGCGCTTTCGGTCGTTACGGCCGCCGTCACCGCCGATGCCGATGCCCTGAACGACGGCGAGCGTAGATCCGTTGCCGTGTCAGCGTTCACCGACAGCTTCGTGCCCAGGGGAATGAGGCTCGATCTGATCCATTCCGGTACGGCCGATTCCGAGCGATACTCGCTGGATCAGGTACGCGAGGAGCCCTTCTGGGGCGGGCGGTACGGGCGCCTGACGGACTTCCCCGATTACGGCAAATACCGGGTGAGCGTGTACGCCATGCCCTTGGGAAGATTGATCTATCGATACGGATATTCAAGCCTGTTCGGTGAATGGCAGACGACCGCGGAGGCCGCGTCGGGCCGCGTCAGGGCCATCGAGGAGGCGGTGCGTTTTCCGATGCCCAGGCGGCAGGTGCGGGTGGTGATTGCGTCCAGGAAAAAGGATGGGCGGTTCGAGGACGTGTATTCGGTGACAATCGATCCAGGCTCGCGAGAAGTGGATCGCGGCCGTCGTTTTGATGGCGTCGAGGTGTTGAATCTGGAAGTAAACGGCCCCCCGGAATCCGTGGTGGACGTGCTGATCCTGGGCGACGGCTACACCGAAGGCGAGTCCGCGAAGTTCAACAAGGATGCCCGACGCTTCCTCCGGGTACTCTTTCAGACCAGTCCTTTCAAAGAGATGCGCCAATCCTTCGCGGTCAGGGCCATCCGAGCCCCCTCGGCCGGTTCAGGACCCGATGAACCCAGACGCGGTATCTTCACGGACACCGGGTTGTCCACGACCTTCGATACCTTCGGCTCGGCCAGATATCTTACATCCACCAGGTCGAGGGACTTGCGTGACCTGGCGGCCCTGGCGCCTTACGACACCTTGATCGTAATGGTCAATACTTCCCGTTATGGAGGTGGCGGCATCTTTGGTCTGTATTCGGTTTTCGCGTCCGACAACGAATTCGACGAGTACATCATGACTCACGAATTCGGCCACGGTTTCGCGGGTCTGGGCGACGAATACTATTCCTCCTCGGTGGCCTATTCGGATTTCTATCCGAGGGGCGTGGAGCCTTGGGAACCGAACCTTACCGCCTTGTTGAAAGACCATCCCCTGAAATGGCGCGCGCTTGTCGATGACTCGACCCCGATCCCGACCCCTCCCGATCGGGCGCGTTATGGAAACGTGGTCGGTGCGTTCGAGGGCGCGGGTTATTCCGCGAAAGGGCTCTACCGCCCCGCCATGGATTGCAAGATGTTTTCAAAGGGAAACAAGGGGTTCTGTCCGGTCTGCAAGGCGGCGGTGGAGGACATGATCCGCCTGTTGACCAGCCCTGGAGGTTGAGGGATGGCGGTTCGTATCCGGCCACAGGACGTCCTGAGAGAATGCTACGAAAGGAACGGCTGCCTGCGGATAAGGTCCGATGATCCCGATACGGGTCGCCATGGTGGGGTGGAACTGCGCCTCGTGGTCGGTGATCCGGCCGAGCGTCGAGAGGTGAGGGCCGCCCTCAAGACATTCAAGATTTTTCACGGCAAGATTTATCGAAAGGAAAAAAACAGAAAACAGTGGGTGATTCCGATGTACGCCAGGGTGGATATCGTGAATTTTCTGAAGTCCGTGAAACCAAAAGGCTACACGAAGCTGGTGCGTGAGGTCTTGTCAACGGCCAAGCGCCGCCCGATCCGGACGACACGTCGCCGGCGGGCAAAGGCCCCAGCGATTACGGACCGTCGGCCAGCCTCGCCGTAAGCTCGTCCAGGACTTCACGCGCCTTTTCCCTTGCCCGTGAAGCGCCTTCCAGGGCCTGGGAACGAAATCGATCCGCTTCATTTGCGTCTTTCAGATTCCGGGCGTTGATGAGGACGTTCAAGGCAGCGCCCTGAGCGCCCGCGAGGGCCGCGGCTGTGGCCACTCCCGCGTCGGACAGGCAGTTTTCGTAACCCCGTCTGGTCACCTCGCCGGCAAGGTCAATCAACCGCAGGCAGTGTTCCAACGTCTTCAACGGCGCCTGTGCAGCCCTGGTGTTAGCGGATTCCAGAGCCAGTTCCTTGGCCTTTTTTTCGTCATCATTGGAGGCCCTGAGCCTGAAGGCGGACATGACATCTTCAAATGATTCGGAATCCTCGGTCACAAGACGCACCATCGCATCCTTCAAATCCTGCGCCTCGACCGCGATCTCCTTCATCGAGGCATGGGTGTCCGACAACTCGCGACGTCTGACGGTAAGGTTGGCCGCCATGCCGGCCAGGGCCGCGCCCATCGCGCCGCACAGCGCCGCCACCGATCCTCCTCCAGGCACCGGTGAATCCATGCTCACCGAATCGACGAAATCATCCACGGTCACCGACGTCAATGATTGCGCGTCGGCGTCCAGGCGATATTCGATGACCTTCGCATCCGGGTCGAACGGCTTGACGTCCAACGACCTGACGGCCACGTGAACCAGTTCCTTCCTTGGGACGCCCGACGAGAGCCCCTGACGGTTCAGATAGAAACGGCCCGCGTTCAGCAGGGCGGCTTCAGGAAGCAGGCCCACGACCTCGCTGCCGGTGATCGAGACCCCCACCTGCGCCGCCAGACGCTTCGCCTCTTCATAGATGACGTGCAGCGGAGTGGCCAGGTGGTTGAGGACATTGATCGAAATCTGGGCGATTCCGTACTCCTCGATGACCCAGCCGACCGCCCGGACGTCCCGAAACAGACCTGGAATCCGAAAGGTCTTTCCGGTCGGGTCCCTCAGAGGCGCGCCGTCGGGAGAGCGGGCCAGGCCCCCCTGGGTCCTCAGACGCACCGCTATCCTCATGGCCTTTTGACGGTCCCGGGTATTCAGGTTGATGTTATAGGCGATCAGGAACTCCCGTGCCCCAATCACGGTGGCCCCGCTCTTCGGATTGAATCCGGACTCGCCGAAGTCAGGAGCCCAGGCGGGATCCAGGAGTTTGGCCGCCAGGCCCTCGTATTCCCCATGTCTGATGGCTGCCAGGCTGTTTCGGGAAGGAGTGGCGGCCGCGGCCCCGTACAGATAGACCGGTATGCCGAGTTCCCTTCCTACGCGCTCGCCGAGCCGCCTCGCCATGGCGACGCAGTCATCCATGCCCACTCCACGAACCGGAATGAACGGGCAGACGTCGGTCGCGCCCATGCGCGGGTGTTCGCCCGAGTGGGACGCCATGTCGATCAGGTCCGCGGCGGTCCTGATGGCCTCGAAAGCAGCGGCTTCGACCGCTTCAGGCTCACCCGCCATGGTTACGACGGTTCTGTTTGCCGCCGCGCCCATGTCGACGTCCAGCACGGTTGCGCCGCGTGATTTCATTGATGAGGTGATGGCGTCAATGATGCGCCGGTCCCGGCCTTCCGAGAAATTGGGCACGCATTCGACCACTCTGTCCATCGCTCAGTCCTCCTGCGGCGGGCATCCGTCCAGATGACATATTTCGATGATCTCGAGGACCATATAACGACTTTTGTTGAGCGCCTCCCTGATTCTGGACGTAAGCTCACCACGAACCAGAAGCCGTCCGGTGTTTTCCCCCCCGTCTTTCTGCAATCGGGTTTTGGCCGTGGCGGCGGGGCTTTCCGGATCGTCAAGGTCCTCGACGAACACCCTGTGCCATGCGCCGTCCAGGCGTACTTCGAATCCGGGGACGTCGCACTGGGCCGGGTTCCAACGGACCAAGAACTCTCGGTCCTTTTCGTGGGATCGGGCCAGGTCCTCGGTCCTCTGGGCCGCCAGTCGGGATGGTCTGACCTGGATGCGCGGGCCGCACCCTGCGGCTGCGATCACCAACACAACAAGAACGCGCCCAACCAAATCGCCAAAGGCCGCTGGATGGCGGCTCGTCGTCAATGTTTTCGACATCTGGTCCTGCCCCGCTTCAGAAATATATAACCCAGGCCACGAGCGACGCCCATAACAGGATGTTTACCACGAAAGGCATATCCCTGATCATCATGTCGGTCGGACTTCGCGGGTCACCGTCGCGTTTGAGAAGGGCCATGAACCGGTAGATGCCCAGGACCACGAACGGGACCGTATAGACAAGCCGGTCGGTCCCGAAATAGTCACGTGTCCTCGGCGAGAGCGTATAGAGGGTGTACGCGACAGCGGTCAGAACGGCCACTACGAACAGAGCGGCATCCAGGTGAGTGGTCCGATATCTCTCCAGGACCGCGCGGGGCTTTCCGGGACCCAGCACTGAAAGCTCGTGTCGGCGTTTGCCGAGGGCCAGGAAGAGGGCCAGCAGGAACGTGCACAGAATCAGGTAGTACGAGATTTCGGAGGTGGCCAGGCCTATTGCGAACGAACCCGCGATTATCCTCAGCAAAAAGCCGCTGGCGATAATGAAAACGTCGAGCCAGGGCGTATTTTTCAGGGACCAGCTATAGCCGATGTTCAAGGCCAGATAGGTCGTTGCAACCAAGTTGAAGGCGCCGCCGAGCAGGTAGCCGCAGCCCAGCGCCAAGGCAAGAACCGCCAACCCCCCGGCAACAGCGGACCTGACGTCGAGGGCCCCGACGGCGATTGGGCGGTTCTTCTTGACGGGGTGGAGCCTGTCCCTGTCGGCGTCCAGTATGTCGTTCATTATATAGACCGAGCCGGACAGGAGGATGAAAACCAGGGTTGCCAGGGCGGCGCGACCGATGATGCCGGGGTCCTGGATCGTATGCGTCTTGGCGAAAAGCACGGGCGCGGCGACGAACAGATTCTTGACCCATTGCGCCGGGCGCATGGTCACGATGAGCAGGCGAACGGTCTTCATGGGACGCAAACCGATGCAATGGCCTCGGAAAGACGGTCAAGCACGTCGGACGCGCTGATCGAATGGACGTTGCCGGACCCCGCGGCCAGGTCGCCCGCCAGACCGTGAATATACACGGCGGCCGCCGCCGCGGCCCAGGTCGGAATGCCGCGTGCGATGATGCCCCCGATTGCTCCGGCCAGCACGTCGCCGGTCCCGGCCGTTGCAAGGGCCGGGCCTCCGGTGTTGTTGATCCACATCTGGTTGTCAGGGGCCGCTATCAGCGTGCCGGCGCCCTTCAGCACCACGACGGCCCCGGTCTGATCGGACAGTTCGGCGGCGGACCTTACCCTGTCGGCCTGGACCTCGGACGTGGGCCGCACCAGGAGCCTGCCGGCCTCGCCGGGGTGCGGTGTAAGGACGCTGTCGGGGCCCAGGCCCCATTCCCTGTCCGGTTCGGCTGCCATGAGGTTGAGGGCGTCCGCGTCCAGCACTATGGGAAGACCTGCGTCGATCGCGATTTTCAGGATTGAGTCGGCGCCGGACAGGGTGGACAGGCCCGGCCCGATGACCACGCCGGTCTTTGATTCGAGCAGACGCGAAAAATGATCCTCGTCGACGGCAATGTGATCACCATCGACCAGGAAGGGACCCTCGACCATCAACTCCGGGAAGCGTCCTTCAATATTTCCACGCGCCTCGCGATCCGTTGCTATCGTGACCAGGCCGGAGCCGCTGCGAACCGCTCCCATGGCCGAAAGCAGGGCCGCGCCGGACTTTCCCTTCAGCCCACCCACCACCAGCAGGTGTCCGAAACTGTTCTTGAATGATTCGGCGTCGCGCGGTGGAAAGGCCCTGGCTGCGAACCCAGGGTCCAACAGCCAGGCGCCGGGGGCCTCGTCGATGGCCTCGCCCGGGATTCCGATATCCACTACCTCCACCTCGCCGCACCGGGACCTTCCAGGGTACGAGAAGTGGCCGATCTTGGCCGCCCCGAAGGTCACCGTGACGTCGGCATTGAGGGCCGTGCCCATGATGCGTCCGGTATCCGAGCAGACCCCGGACGGGATGTCTACCGCGAGCACCGGACATCGCAGTGAATTGACCGATTCTATCGCCCGTGCATACCGGCCCTCGATAGGTCTCTGCAGTCCGGTGCCGAACAGGGCGTCCACCACGATGCCGCCGGCCGCGGCCGCCATGAGGGTGTCCTCGGGGAGGTCGCCCGTAACCTCTATGATCGGCACTGGGAAGTGATCCAGGGTGTTCAGAAATACTCTGGCGTCGCCCTTGACGGAGGCGCGTCTGCCGAACAGGGCGACCACCGGATCAAAACCCCAGTCCGAGAGGTGCCTGGCCACCACGAACCCGTCGCCGCCGTTGTTGCCGGGGCCGCAAAGCACCAGCGCGGTGTCCAGGTCGCGTTCGGTCATCAATTCAGCGGCCCGTTCGGCGCAGGCCCGACCGGCTGATTCCATCAGAACCACGCCTGGTATGCCTACTGTGTTGATGGTGTATCCGTCCAGCTCCCGCATGGTCCCGGCAGTTACCAGCTTCATCGCATCACCCCGCAAGACGAGCCGATTCTAGCTCGTCTTCATGCTTCAGTCATGCGTTATCCGCGTCTTCTTTGCGAGTGTTCCCCGCCGGGGGTATCATGAAACGTCCCGTATCACGGAGGCAGGGATGAGACTGCTCGGCATGCTGTTTTCCCTTTCATTCGTTGTTGCCGTGGCCGTACCGGCCTGGTCCCAGGTGCGCGACGAGAGGAAGGTCGCGCCTCGAATCCAGATGATGGGGGAAAAGAAGGAAGAAAACGCCAAGAAGAGAACGGGGATAGTGATCACCTCGAATTCCAGCGAGTGGGACAAGGTGGCCGACGAGGCAGGGCAGATATACGTGTCGCGTGGATACAAGGGGGTCGTTCCGGGTGTCCGCGACACCTCGGCCGTTTCCGTCAAAAACGCCAAGCCCGACCAGGCCCAACCAACCCGCCCAGTGCTGGAATGGGTCGGCTTCCAGCCTTTCGCTACGTATTCCAGGGTCTTTCTACAACTCAAAGGCCCAATCAGGTTCAACGTCACGAAGCCAAAGCCCGACAGGATCGTGCTGAAGCTTCCCGGAACCGATATCTCAACCGCGAACGACCAGCGCTTCCTGAACACCAGCGAGTTCCCCACGGCCGTCAACAGGGTCACAATCCAGCAGACCGGGGAGGGGGAAGCGCGGCAGACCATCGTGTCCATATTCCTCAAGAAACCGGTCGGATACCTCTATCGGCATGAAGGGGACTACATATTCGTCGACGTGGGACTTTAGCCCGGCAACCCGTGCGACTGCGAACCATGGAGTGCGGAGTGCTGATTTCGAACGCTGGGGTCCGAGCGGCTGCGATTATCGTTGTTTTCCTTGAGATTGCGTTTGCGGGGAAAGTATTTGCGGGCACGGATCTGGTCAAGGCCCTGACCTCCGATCCCAGCCCCAGGGTCCGCGCGCAGGCCGCCTTGGGGCTCGAATCGAAAGGCAAGGACCCAAAGGCAGTCTCGGCCTTGATCGCCGCGCTGGGTGATTCGAGCCGGCTGGTCCGAGGCTCCGCCGCCAAGGCGTTGGGGACCATAGGCGCGCCGGAGGCATTTGCTCCGCTGTGCAGAGCCGCGCTCGACCCGAACGCCTTCGTGGCCAAGTGGGCAAAGAAATCGGCCATCCGAGTGGCGTCGTCGGCCCCGGTTGTGACGTTCAATGTGCGCGGTCTGAAGGCAAAAAGGGGCTGGCGCCCGGATACCCTGACCAAGGCATATCAGGAGGGTGTTCTGGAGGAACTGTTGAGTCGGGATCGTTTTGACGTGGCTTCCTCGATGGACTTTCGCGACGACGTTGAAAAAGGCGAACCAGGCCCTCAGGTGATGCTGGTCCTGGAAGGTGAAGTGGTCGGCACGACAGGCAACCGTAAAAAGGCGGAGGCCAGGGTGACTTTCAGGGCGGTTGCCGTGCCCGGGGTAGTGATCTGGAAGGGGAAGGCCAAAGCGAAAGGAAAGGGGGGAGAGCCGCCTCCGCCGGATCCCTATGCGGACGAATACACGATTGTGGAGGAGCCGCCGGACGCCAGGGAAATGGCCGTGACGGCAGCCGGAAAGGCCGTGGCCGCTTCTTTTGCAAAGGCATTGAGTCGGTGATTTCTTGACCCCTTGTGAGGTCCCAGGGGTCCAGGAGGTGCTACATGGGTGGCAATCGTGGATACAAACGGCGCAAGATCTGGATAAACGCCAGCTTCCAGACCCGCTACACCGCCATGATAGTCGGCGTTGCCATGTCGATCCTGGTGGTGCTGGGGTTCATGTACATGAACACCCTTGGAGAGCAGCAGAGGATAATGGGCGTGAACCAGGCTCAGCAGGACGTGGGGAGGCCTCTGGACCAGGATGACCGTGAATTCAACAAGGACCTCGGAGAGGAGGTCGGTACCGACAACCTGGCGAGGGCCCTGACCCTGGCGATGGTCGCCGCTGTCCTGGTGGCCCTGCTGGCCTGGGTCAGCGTGCGGATGACCTTCAGGGCCGCAGGGCCCGTGTTCGCCGTATCGATGATGCTGCGCGCCATGGCGCAAGGCAGATTCAATTCAATTCGCAAACTGCGCAGTAAAGACGAGTTCAGATTCCTGGAGGCCGACGTGTTTTCCCTGAGGGACAGCATGATCGGCGAAGCCCAGCACGACAGGGAGCTGTACGCGCGCGCCGTCGAGGCGCTCAGGTCCGTGGGCTCCCAGTCGCCGAAGGACCAGGGGGATCTGGACGGATTGATCGCGGACCTCGAACGCGCGCTGAAGTCGAAAGAGGAAAAAACGGCCTGAACCGGTGCCTGTTCGCTGAAGAAAAGCACCCCGGGGCTTGACGTCCTTTGCGACATGCACAGAATGATCCCCTGGATCTGGCCTGCGATGGGGGCAGTCGAACCATGCGGATGATCAGAGGGCTGGGCGGGACGCCCGAGGGCACTGGACCGACCGTCGTCACAATGGGCAACTTCGATGGTGTTCACAGGGGCCACCGGGTCATCCTGGAGCAGGTTGTGGAGACCGCCGAATCCCAGGGGATGTCTTCCTGCCTGGTGACGTTTTTTCCTCATCCCCTGAAGGTGTTGCATCCGGAAAGGGCGCCCTCGATGATCCAGAGTCTCGAGGACCGACAGAACGAGATCGAGAAGGCCGGCCTGGACTTTCTGGAAGTGATACCGTTCACCTTCGAGCTGGCGGCGATCAGCGCCGACGATTTCATCAGGGACCATCTGATCGGCCGGCTGAAGTGCCGCGAGCTTTTCGTGGGAGAGGACGCGCGCTTCGGCCGGGGCAGGGAAGGCGACGTGGAACTCCTGACGCGATATTCCAAAAGAGGCGAATTCAAACTGCATGTGATGCCGGCCGTGGAAATCGACGGGATGCGCATCAGTTCCTCGCGGATCCGGCGCCGGATTGAAGAGGGAGACATGGAAACGGCCGAAAGGATGATAGGGCGTCCGTTTTCAGTGTGCGGGGAAGTGGTGCATGGCGAGGGCCGTGGGGCCAAACTGGGTTTTCCGACGGCCAATATACTTTTCGATGGCGAAACCCGGCCCCGACACGGGGTGTATGCCTGCGGCGGTCCATCATGGACCCATACCTACGTTCGAGTCCAGGCGTCCCGTGATGGAGGCCCATCTGCTGGGATTCGATGGGGACCTGGTGGGCACGAGGGTCCGGCTGAACTTCTTTAAATATCTGCGTGAGATCAGAAAGTTCGCGGACGTCGATGAACTGGCCGAACAGATCCGTGCCGATGTCGGGAAGACCGCGTCAGTTTCGCTTCGCAGACCGGAACTGAAGTAATTCAGACGACCGGCGGTTCCGCGGTGCCGCCGTCTCGAAATCCGTTTCCACGTTTTCCATCCATCTGTCTACCATGAACCCCGAATCTTGGAATCGAACCCAGGAATCCAGTCTTGGAATCTAATCTGGGACTTCGCTCTGAGCCAAGGTACGGATTGCTTTTTTCGCGGATTGTCGGCAGTAATGATAATCTTGGTTCGTTTCCAAGGGAGCCTCACATGCCGACGCCCACCCGCTGGCAGGCCCATCGACGCTATCCCTACCTGCTGGCCAAGTACGGCGGCGTGGCGATCATCATCGGCGCTGTCCTGGCGCTGCTGTACCGTCTGCGGGTGGTGGTGATCCCCATCATGTTTTCGCTGCTGTTCGCGTACATCCTTTCGCCGGCGGTGGGTTTCCTGCATCGAAGAGGCATTCCGCGGACCCTGGGGAGCATCCTGATGGTGCTGGTTTCACTGGTGGTGTTGACTGCCGTCGTCCTGCTGGTGATACCGACCTTGTTCGTGCAGTTCATAGACCTCGTCCAACGCTTTCCCCTGATGCTGGACGTCCTGGATCAAAGCCTGTCGCCCTTGGTCGAACAGCATCTGGGGATCAAGTTGCACTTTGACGCCCTGGCCATGACCCAGACCATCCAGGACAACATCAAGAACCTGGCCGCGCCCACTGGCTGGCTGCTTTCGTACGCCTTCAAAAGCGCTCTGAACCTGGGGCTGGCGGTCGTCAATCTGGTCATTGTGGTGGTCTTTACCTTTTACCTTCTCAGGTCGTACCCGGAGATCGGTTTGAAGGGAATGGAGATGCTGCCGGCCCGTTACCGCAACGGCGCCCGGGTGGCCATCAACGCGGTCGATGACGCCCTTTCCGGATTCATCCGCGGCCAGATCATCGTCAGCCTGACAATGGCCTGCATCTATTCAGTGGCGCTGACCATAATCGGCATCTCCGGAGGGACGATCATCGGCATCATCGCCGGTCTGCTGAACTTCGTTCCGTACCTTGGGATATTCATCGGGCTCATCCTGTCGCTTTTGTCCGTTGCGCTGGACTATTCTGGGGCCGGTCAGGTAATAGCGGTTCTCGCTGTCTTCGGGGGAGTGCCCCTGCTGGATGCAACCCTGATCACTCCCAACATCATCGGTAATCGGGTCGGGATCAACCCGTTCCTCGTGATTGTCGCGTTGCTTGCCGGCGGCGAGCTTCTGGGTTTCCTGGGCCTTCTGTTGGCGGTCCCCTCCGCGGCCGTAATCAGGGCGCTGGTCATGGTGTCGCTGGAGTCCTACAAGAGAAGCCGGTTCTACCTGGGGGACGGAGATGAATCGGAGGAACCCCCTCCCCGCAGCGAGCCAGGGTGATTTGGGTCGCGCGTCGCTGATTCCGCTTGACAATCCCCGCCGGCCTGCTGTAAAAGGCTTGCGCCCGGATACGGTAAGGGAGGTGAGACCTTTTGAATCCGAAAAACGTGGATTTCAAGCCCCTCGAGGTTGTCGTTCAGGACAATGACGTCGGTCGCGCGCTGTCGGCATTGAAACGCAAGATGGCCAACGAGGGACTTTACAAAGAGCTGAAAAAGCGCCGTTTCCACGAGAAGCCGAGCGTCAAGGCCAAAAGAAAGCAGCGCGAGGCGGATCGTAGGCGCAAGAAACTGCTTGCCGCCCAGTCCAGGTGACCGGAGCCCTCCACGGGAGGCCCCGGGAGGTATACATGCCGAGATATTCCCCGCAAAGTCCGTTCGCCTTGGTGATGCTGCTTGCTCTCATGACTACGTTTCCGCTTGTCGGGTGCTCGGGGGCGGGTGTCAGTCGGTCCCAGCGTGAAGCCGAGAACGCCGACTTCCCCTCGGGCTACCGCAAGTGGAAAAAGATCAATCAGGCGCCGATAGTGCGCGAAACCGAGCGGCAGGCCCGCGATATCTTCGCGAACGACGTGGCCCTGCGCCGCGAGCCGGGAAAGGACTTCCCCGTCGGATCGATCCTTGTAAAGGAAGAGCGCATCCTGGCCCAGGATCCGGCTGGACAGCTCGTGCCCCGTGATGTGTTCAGGGTCTCGGTGATGTTCAAGGCCAGAATGGGCGAGGGCAGCCGATGGGCCTTCAAGGCCTTTGACCCCTCCACCAAAAAGGAAATGTCCCTTGATCGGGTGGATCCCGAGGGATGCTATTTCTGTCACGTGGACGCCAAGGACAAGGACTACGTATTCAGCGACATCAGATAGCGATTGCGGATTCGGCTCTATCCGTCCACTTCCTGAAGCAGTTCGTTGACCGCCTGCCTGATTCGCCTAAGCCGGGCTTCCCACTCCCCGCGGCAGCGTTCCAAATCCCGTTCGGCAGTCGTGGAGCGCAGCGTCGGATCATTCCGGGTTGCTGTATCCGGTCCGCCTACCTGGTCCCCTTCGATTCCAACTCCCTTTTCCGCTTCGTGGCCGCCCAGAGGGAGCTCGCCCTGACCCAGGTCGATTGTCGATGGGTCGCCGTCGTGGCTGGACAGGAGGTCCCCCAGTCTTGTTCGCGCGCCTTTGACAGTGTACTGCTGGTCGCGGACCAAGGTGCGAATCATGCCCAGTATCATCACGTCGCGGCGTGAATAGACGTGATGCCCCGAGCCGGTCCTGGCAGGACGTACATGTGGCCAGAATTCTCGCTGATAGAAACGTATTGCCGAGGTGGACACACCCACAATGGAGGCGACTTCACCGATCTTGAAGTATTGGCGCTCGGGGATCGGTCGGCGGGTAGGGCCGCCCATCACGCCTCCCGGTGTTAAGCGAACTCTACGAGTTCAGAAGCGATTTCAGGACCTGACTGGGTTTGAACGTCAGGACCTTGCGGGCCGAAATCTCAAGGGTCTTGCCTGTTTTTGGATTCCTTCCGCGTCGTTTCTTTTTTGCCCGGACGGTGAAGGTGCCGAAACTGGAAATCTTGACCTTCTCGCCATCAGTGAGGGCATCTTTCATGACGTCGAGTATCGTTTCCACGATGGCAGCGGCTTCCTTCTTGGAAAAGCCTCCAAGTCGTTCGTAAACGCCTTCGACGATGTCAGTCTTTGTCATCTTTAGGAGCCCTCCGTGGATAATCCCCCAACAACCGGTCTTAAGACCCACTCAAAGTGGTCTGCACAATCCGCGTGAAACCTTCCGGGTCATGAACCGCGATATCCGCCAGCACCTTGCGATCGATGATCGCGCCCGCTTGGTTCAGGGCATGGATCAGATCCGAATATTTGGTGTCGTTCATCCTGCACGCGGCATTGATGCGTGCAATCCACAGTCGACGATAGTTGCGCTTGTTCTGGCGTCTGTGCACATATGCGAACCTCAGGGCCCTGTGCACATTCTCCACCGCCCGTCGATAGGCCGTCCTGCGGCGTTCGCGAAAACCGGAAGCCAGCTTCAGCAGCCGGTTGTGCCTGCGCCGTCTCTTGAAACCCCTTTTTACCCGTGCCATCGCTAAGGTCCTCCGTCACATGTTCGGCAGCAGCCGATTCATGCGCTTTTCATCAGCTTTGGATACCAGAGTGGTCTGCCTCAGGTTCCGCTTTTGTTTCTTGCCCTTGTGCTCCTGCAGGTGGCCCTTGTAGGCCTTGGACCTGCGCAGGGAGCCGCCGCCGGTCCTGCCGAACCGCTTTGCCGCAGCCCTGTTAGTCTTTATTTTCGGCACTTTCGCCTTCCTCCTTCTTGCCGCCCTTTGACGCCAGATACATTGTAAGAACCCTTCCCTCCATGCGGGGGGGGCGTTCCTGGACGGCCACGTCCATCAACTTGGCACCTATCTTTTCCATGGTCTGCTGGCCAAGGGCGGTGAACTGGATCTCCCTTCCCTTGAAGAACATCATGAACTTGACCTTGTGTCCCTCGTTCAGGAATTCGGTTGCCCTGCGCATCTTGGTTTCCAGGTCGTGATCATCCGTCTTGTAACGGATTTTCACCTCTTTGAGCTGAATGGTCACCTGACGCTTCTTGGCCTCCGCCTGCCTCTTTTTGCGCTGGTACTTGAACTTGCCGAAGTCCATGATCCGGCATACGGGCGGCCTGGCCTGTCCCGCCACCTCAACGAGGTCCAGACCGACGTTGTCCGCCATCTCCAGCGCCTGCGACAGCGAGACGATTCCAATCTGGACGCCTTTGTGATCAATCAGTCTCACGTCTCGAGCCCTGATCCTATTGTTGGTCCTGACTTCCCGGTTGTCTGCGACCACGTATTTCTCTCGCAAGGGACTGCGTACGACAGGATCGCCCGGCGGGCGCCCGTCCTTCGCGCCGGTAGGCACGGGCGGGATTGAACCGCCGACATCTACCGTGTCAAGGTAGCGCTCTCCCACTGAGCTACGCGCCTGGCGACAATGCCGGGACGGATCCTAACCGGAAACCCAAGGTTGTCAAGAGCTTTTTTGCCGATTCGGGAGTTGACGGGCGAGGTTGACTGAGTCATGTCCAAGGTGATAGATTCTGCCGCGCTGCGCCATTAAAGGATCGGCGGTCCCGGAAAGATGGCCGCGGTGTTATGGATAATGCGGAGGTTCCCGATATGCTGGCCCGCATGAAGCGATTGAACGAGGCCATGGTCTTTCTGGTGCTATGCGCATTTCTGATGTCCATGGCGGCTTTTCCCACTCCGCTGTGCGCCAGGACGGTCAGGACGGACAAGGTTGATACCGGGCACGTGGTTTTGTTCGTGCCGGTTCAACGATCCGAGTACGTACCCGAGGGAGTCCCGTCCAGGGTGGAGGAATATTTCAGGGCGCTGGCCGAGATAGACCCTAAGATCAAACTGAAGGTGCTGCAGACCCCCGCCGCCCGACCGGCGCTGGAAGAAAAGCCGGCCGAACCAGCGCCCGAGCCGGTAAAAACCAATCCGCGTTTGGAGAAGGCGCGCAAGCTGGCCGAATCGGGCAAGGCCGCTGTGAAGAAAAAACGCCTGGAAACGGGCCTTGGCCGTCTGATGCGCGCCGAGAAACTGTACCGGCGGAACCTCAAGGACCTCGAGGACTTTGACCTGTACGTCGATACCTATCTGTGGCTGGCAGTCGGGTTCACGGCCGGCGGCTACTACGAAGAGGGCAGGGCCGCGCTCAAGAGGCTTCTGACCATGCGTCCGGACATCAGCCTCCAGGACAAGGCTTTCAATCCGAAGTTCATCAGGAAGCTGGAGAGGCGCAGGAAAAGGATTGCAAAGGGTGGCGACTTGACCGTTACGGTCGACGTGGAAGGCGCGTCGGTTTACGTGGATGGGCGCCTTGTCGGTACGGGCAGCCAGACCGTTACCGGCCTGCCGAGGGGACGCCATTTCGTCCGCGTGGTGGCCGAGGGTCTGCCTCCAGCCGGAAGGTTTGTCAATACGCGGTCGCCCGGACGGACCGCTTCACTGCGCCTGAATCTGAACGTCGCCAGGAAGTCGGCCAAACCGGCCCGGCCCGTGGTGGCAAAGGTCAAGACAAGGCCCTTGACCGAATACGCCAAGTCGGGAGACTTTACGGGAAACTTCGCCCGCGACGCCCGCATTGCCATGAAAAAGGCCGGCGCTGAATACATTGTATTGTCATATCTGGCCCGTTCGGACGGCGCCTTCCACCTGGGCCTTTTCCTCTTTGACGGCAAATCAGGCAGGTTGGCCGGCATCGAGCCCGCGGTCATCGACACCGACCTCAGCAATCTCCAGATTGCCCTCCTTGACCTCGAATCAAGGCTGGCCGACTCCCTTTCCACCTTCCCGGCCGACAGGCGCGTGACGAAAAGGCCGGCTATTTACGCCCTGGTCCCGACCCAGCGACCCGAGAAAAAACCCGTTGCCGCGACGCCGCCGGCACCAGCGCCCGCGCCCGCTCCGGCATCTTCTCCCACCCAGAAGCCCGCGGCGGCCCCGGTGGCGGCCGTTCAGCCCACGGCCCAGGCCACGGGCGGCTTCGACGAGATCCCGGAGGACTTCCCGATGAACGAATGGCCCTCCGAGTCACCTTCCAGGCCCATTTACAAGGAATGGTGGCTGTGGACCGTCGTCGGGGTAGTGGTCACCGGCACCGTCGTGGGCGCCGTCTGTGGCGCCGGCAAGTGCGGCGGCGGAGGTGGCGGTGAACAGACGTTCGGCGCGCGGGCTACATGGTGAGCAGGAGGTTGTTGCGATGAAGTTCCAATGGAACGGAAAAATCCGGGTATTCGCGTCGGCCCTTGTCGCCTGGGCCTTCATGGCCTGCGGCGGGGGTTCCAGCTCGCCGGAACTGCTGCTCGTCAAGGTGCACCCAGTGACAGGGACGACCCTGGCGGGTCCCAACCAGAATCCGTTCGATGTCTCCCTGGCAAAAAAAGTGCGCTTTTCGGTCAGTGGGACCGGGATCAACGGGACCCTGGACACGGTGGTCGATTACAATTCCGGCCAGGCGGCCCTCCCCGACATTCCCGAGGGCTACGGCCGTCAGGTCACCGTTGAGGTCTGCAGCAACGTCTGCGACGACAAGGTCGCTGGCGACATCATCGCGCGCGGTCGGTCGGTGCCGTTGACCGTAAAGCACAACGACCAGGCCAGGACAATCGACGTTTTCGTGAGCCCCAGGAATTCCCTGTCTTCACCGATGAACACCGCCAATCCTCCGGTACCTACCGCCCCGGTACTGGGCGAGAGGATTGGCGCGACGATGACCGTTCTGGACGACGGCAGGATATTGATCCTCGGTGGGGCCAGGATCAAGACAGGGTCCACGTCGTGGACTCGTGCCGAGGACCTGGACGTGGTGTTCCCGGACGGGGAGGTGTACGACCCCGCCCATGGTACCTTCACCGCGGTCGGCACCATGACCATCCCGAGGGCGTTCCACCAGGCGGTGAAGATTTCGGACGGCAGGGTCGTAATCCTGGGCGGATACACTCAGGTTGCTCAGGGACCGGCTTCCATTACGGATTCTATAGAGGTATTCGATCCGGAGTCGGGGGTCTTCAGGCAGAGCCCTCAAGGGCTTTCGGGAGGCGCGGGCCGCGCCCTGTTCACCGCTGGCCTGGCCGGAACGAATCCGGACGTCATTTTCCTTGCCGGCGGGCTGTCCAACATCCCTCAGGCCGGTTCTTTTTGGAACATGTACATACTGGATACCGGGACGGTTGCCTATGGTGAGATGGTGACGACACGGTACAACCATACCATGGTGCACATGTCCACCTACGGCAGGACCGGCGCCAATCCGGGCGTTGACGCATTCATCCTGTTCGGCGGGGAAAACCCCAGCGGAGTCGTGTCGGACGTGGAGGCATTTACCGTGGGCGGCTACAATGTGGAGCCGGACCTTGCGGCGGCGACCAAACTCCCCGGAGGCGGCAGGACCATGTTGAGCGCGGTCCATGTGCCGCAGCAGGGAATAGTCTATGTTATCGGTGGTTTTACGGATACAGGGCATACGCAACCTTCCTCACGGGTTGACGTCTTCCGCGAGGGAATCAAGGGCTTCAACGACGGCGAGGTCATGTTCCTCAAGACGGCGCGAGGTGCCCACACATCCACCCTTATCGACTACAACACGATTGTAATCGCCGGTGGGCTGGGAACAGGTGGCCTGCCCATTCCCTCCACCGAACTGATCATCGAAAACCTCGAGTGCGACGACATGGTGAATCAGACCGGGTGCAAGTACGTGATCGACTCGGTAGCGGGACTGACTCCCGATCTTTCGCCTGCGAGGGCAGGGCACATGGCGGTCTTTGACGCCACCAGGAGGGTGTTCCTCGCTGGCGGCTTTTCCCAGAACTCGATGTCGGTGACCACCGCACCCATCTACAATCCGGATTGAGATGAGGGTTTCATTGGAACCCGAAAGCACCCGCCGACCGAAAACCAAGGTCCCAAGACTGTTTGCTTTCCTTGCCGCGTTGGTCGGGCTGCTTGGTTGCGGAAGGGCGGCCACGCTCGATTCATCCGAAACCTCAGGGCTGGTGTTCGCGAACGGCGTCTCTGCGGGTTGCGAGAATCCGCCCTTGAGCACCGGCAGACTCCCTGATGACGTGGATTGGATTGTGGCGCGGCTCCTGGACACGGCCGGAGTCGAGAAATCCGCCCTGGTGTTCAGCGACGTTGGACTTGAGTCCCCTGGAGAGGCCCTGATGACCGGCGTGCCTCCAGGCCGCTACGTTCTGGATGTCACTGGGTGCAGCTCCGGTCCGAAACCCCGCGCCACTTGGGGTGGAAAAAGTCGCGCATTCGAGGTGCTGGAGTCCCGTAAATCCGCGCCGATTGTGTTCATGAAGCGGGCAGGAGCCCTGTCTTGCGTGGGCGGCTGGAACCAGAGTCCGCTGGCGCCTCAGTTCGGCGGGGACGAATTCCTCAAAAACGGGAGTTCGGCCTTCGCGGCTGGGACGGTCGCGCAGGATGGACGCGTCTTTGTCAGCGGCGGTTTCGATCAGTGGAACCCAAAACCCACAGGGGACACTCTGACCGCCGGTTCGCGGTTGTGGCAATTCGATCCCCGTACCGGAATTTTCATCGGAACTTTCGGACCAGAGGGCCTGAGAAACGCTCTGCATGAGCCTCGCGCCATGCACGTCATGGTTGAACCGCCTGGCGACCAGGGAATGCTCCTGGCGATTGGCGGGGTCAGGTCCGCGGTTCTGGCCCCCCAGGGCTTCCCTGGAGACGTGGCGGCGTTGGACGGCGCTGATGACGTGGAATTCACGGTGGACGTGCTGGACCTGAATGCCGGGTCCTCCACGGGCGTCAAGACCGCCACGGCCGGGGTTCAGGCCACCCTGGCCGTGAGCAGGGATCGCGGATGGGTCGCCCTGGCCGGCGGCCGGAACCCGACCGACGGCAAGCCCGCCGACAAGGTGGTGTTCATCGAGACCGACGCCAGTGCCTTGCTGGACGGAACCGTTCATGTGCTGGAAGGTAGTCTGACGTCACCTCGCTTTGCTTCTGGGGCCGTTTTCCTTTCGACCGGCGACCTGGTGCTGGTCGGGGGCTGGACTGGAGACAAGCCGGCCGCTTCTGAAATGGTGTTTATGAATACCTCCGGGGCCCTGACGGCGCATGAACTGGGAACAGGGGGGCCGCCTCCGAATGTCTCGCCGACCGCCTATCCTTCCATGGCGGTGCTGTCCGACACTGGGGATGCCGCCACCCTGCTGATCATGGGCGGAAATCCTCTGGACGACTCCACTTTCAGTTTCACCAATCCAGACCCGGAAAAGCGGACCGGATGGTTGCTGCAACTGGATGCCGACGGCAGCGGTCACTATGACCCTGACTCGGCGACCGCCGTGTCCCTGGATGAGCCGCGGCAGTGGGCGGTGAGGTCCATGGCATCCATCGTATCCGTGGGAGACGGCGAAATGGTCATGGCCGGTGGATACAGAAATTTCAACGAAGAGCCCGGGACGCCGGGATGCGGAGTGGTGTGGGGTTCGTTCTGCTTTCCCCGGACCCTGGCGCTTTTTTCGGTGGATGGGAAAGGTTCCGGACTGGTCGAGGATGGAGTGCTGGAGGACTCGCGTTCAAGGCTGGGGGCCCTGGCACTGCCTCTCGACCCGGGCCTGGTCCTGGTCATGGGAGGCATGGACGGATTCGGTTACCCCAAGACCGATGATGCGACCGCGCCTCCTCCCCCAAGCACGACGCCCATTCTGTCCACGGGGTATTTGTTCGTGCGCGAAGGGCACTTCGACCCGGCCGTGTGCGCTGATCATCCGTTGCATTAGACTTCAGACATTGAACCTGAAGTTGATGACGTCCCCGTCGCGAATTACGTAGTCCTTGCCCTCCAGGCGGGCTTTTCCCGCCTTTTTCACGGCGGCCTCCGAACCCAGTTCGGCCAGGTCGTCATAGGACATCACCTCGGCCCGGATGAATCCCCTCTCTATGTCCGAGTGGACAGTACCCGCCCCGGCAGGGGCCTTGGTTCCATCCCGGATGGTCCAGGCCCGCACCTCGTCCGGGCCGACGGTCAGGAAGGAAATCAACCCCAAGGCGGCGTACGTCCGGCGGACCACCACGTCCAGGACAGGTTCGCCAATGCCCATTGCCTCCAGGAATTCCCCACGCTCCTGAACCGGGAGGTCGTGAATCTCTTTTTCCAGGCCTGCGCAGCAAGGGAAGGTTGGGAGCCCCTTGACCGGCAGGCCCCAGCTTTCGATGATCGTGGCTGGGTCGTTCTGGACCTGGCCCTCCGCGATGTTGACGACCGTTAGGATGGGGCGCGCCGTCAGAAAGGCATATCCCCTCAGCACGTGTTGGGAGGCAAGCTGCGGGTCGTTCAGGATCAGATTGCCGTCGTTCAACAGTTCCAGCGCCCGCTCCAGCGCCTTCCTTTCTTCCGCCGGGGCCGGGGGCTTTCCCTTGCGCACGTCCAGGTCCATGCGTTCCAGCCGATTTTCAATGACCATCTGATCCGCCAGCACCAGGTCGTCCAGGACCGTGCGGACGTCCCTGGCCGGGTCACACAGGCCCTCGCCGTCGAAGGCGCGAACCACCAGCAGGAACGCGTCCATGGGCTTGACCATATTGAGGAAGGCCGGATCCAGACCTTGCGCCTTGTCCTTGCCGCCCAGGGAAGGGGCGTGCGCCTCGACGATATCCAGGGCAGCGTGAATGGTCTTTTTCGGGCGGTACATTTCGGTCAATTTGTCCACGCGGGGGTCCGGCACCTCCACGGTGCCCATCGTCAATCCACCCTTTTCCCGGCTCGTTCCGGCTAGGGCATGGAAAAGGGTGGTCTTGCCGCTCTGAGCGAGGCCGATGATGGCAGCTTTCATTTTTTTCTTTTCCTTCTTCTTTTTCCCTTGCGCCGGCCGTGAATCAGATCGCGAAGGTTTCTATCCCATCAGCCGTTTCTTGAACTCTTCAGCCTTGGACATCATGGCGGTGCTGATGTTTTCCAGCGCCTCGTCGGAATCCGCTTCGAATCTGAACACGAGGACCGGTTGGGTGTTGGACGAACGCACCAGTCCCCAGCCATGGGGGAAACGGACCCTGACGCCGTCCACGTCGATGACGTCGGAGTGCCTGGATTTGAACAGATCGGTCATCGCATCGACCACCTTGAACTTGATCCCATCCGGGCAATCCAATCGGATCTCGGGCGTGGATTTCATTACGGGCACGCCCTCCAGCAGGCGCGACGCAGGCTGGTCGCCGGCGGACAGCACCTCCAGGAAACGGATGGCCGAATAGATGGCGTCGTCGAAGCCGTACCAGCGATGCCTGAAGAACATGTGACCGCTCATTTCACCCCCGAGGAGGGCGCCGTCCTCGGCCATTTTCGCCTTGATGAGAGAGTGCCCGACCTTCCACATCACGGCCCTGCCGCCGGCCTTTTCGATCTCGTCGAACAACACCTGGCTGCACTTGACCTCCGAGACGATCTCGGCCCCTGGATTGTCGCGCAACAGGGCAAGGGCCAGGATCAACAGGATCATGTCGCCGTAAATCACCTCCCCGGTCTCCGTGACCACACCGATGCGATCCGCGTCTCCGTCGAAGGCGATCCCCAGATCCGCGCCGGTTTCAATCACTTTTCGGCTCAGGTCGTCCAGGTTCGACGGCACCGTGGGGTCCGGGTGATGATTGGGAAACTCACCGTCCATTTCGCAGTACAGGGGAACCGCGTCGATGCCGAGGCGCTGGAAAAGCGGTATCGCCACGACGCCCCCGGTCCCGTTGCCCGCGTCAACCACAACCTTCAGGGAACGGGATCCGAGTCTAGCCCCGGAAGCCACCTTGTCCATGTAGGCGTTGATCACATCGGCGTGTGAGACCTCGCCCTGTCCATCCGCGAAATCACCGGATGAGGCGATCCGCCCGACCTCGGCTATGTCCGATCCGTACAGGGCGGATTTGTTCGCGCAGACTTTGAATCCGTTGAAATTTTTGGGATTGTGGCTGCCGGTAATCATGACGCCGCAGTCGATGTCGAGGTGGAACATCGAGAAATAGAGGAGGGGCGTCGGGACTATTCCGATGTCCTTCACCCGTACGCCGCACGCTGTAATCCCCCGGATGAGGGCCTCGGCGAAGGCCGGTGAAGAAATCCTGCAGTCCCTGCCGACGACACAGACGTCCCTGGCCGATTTCCGGATCCATGTGCCCCAGGCGCGTCCAAGAACCTCTACGGTGGCGTTGGTGAGGTCCGTGCCCACGATTCCCCTGATGTCGTATTCCCTGAAGATGTCGGGATTAAGCGTTTCCATTTGGGTTTCCTGCCGCAAGCTTGTTGTCAACGTTCGACGATGGACGATATACGATCGGCTGAATCGGGTCCAGCGGGAGCGGCCCTACAAATACTCGGTCATGTTCCTGCTCTTGAGTTCATCGACGAGGGCCCGCACCTCCTGGGTCCTGTCGGCTGGGCAGACCAGCACCGCGCCGCGGGTCACTACCACGACCATGTTTTCCAGCCCCAATGCGGCCAGCAGGCCATGAGACGAGTACAGCACGTTTCCGGCGGAGTCCACGGTAATGACCTTTCCGTGGACGAAATTCTCGGCGTCGTCGGATGGGAAGGCGGTCAGGGCCCTCCATGTGCCCACGTCGCTCCAGCCGAACGAAGCCGGGATCACAACGATGCCTTCAGCCTTTTCCATGACGCCGAAGTCCACGGATATGTTAGGCATTTCCGACCACAGACGCATGGATGTCTCTGGACCGGCATGGTCCGATTCGGCCTGAAAGAGGTCGTCCACTGCGGTGTAGAGACCGGGAAGATGCAGCTTGACCTTTTC
>JAADHL010000231.1 GCA_013151875.1 Deltaproteobacteria bacterium | reverse complement strand
TGGTTTCGGGGGATGCCTCCCAGTACGCGTCCGCAAGAACATCATTTCTTTCGGGCACGCCGCCGGTCCCGTTGCAGCCACCCACAATGAACAAGCAGATGGATGTCCAGAAAGCAGTTGTTCCCGGCCGCGGACCTTGTCGTCCAGATCGAGTTCCCATGGCGCGGTTATGTTAGCATGGGGAACCCCCACTGTATCGACGGACTTTCTTTCATTTTCGGTGGTCTGGTGAAGCACGGTCGCGTATAATGTCTTTCGACCCGGATCGTGCCGGCAAATTACGGAGGTTACATGTTCGACACCTGGAAGAGACGTGGGTCGATCGTCATTGTGTTCGCGCTGGCAGCGCTCTACGCTGGGGTTGCGACCGCATCCGGCGGCGCCACTACCAAGGCGTGCAAGAAGGACCTGGAAAAATTCTGCCCCGACGTGACACCGGGTGACGGGCGCGTCATCAAATGCCTGATGAAGCACATGCAGGAACTATCGAAAGAGTGCATCGCATCGGCCCACGCCGGCCACAAGCGCTTCCACGGCCCGATGAAGTCGTTCAACCGGGTCTGCGGTGACGACGTGACACGTCTGTGCAAGGACGTCAAGCCGGGGAACGGACGTCTGGTTCGCTGTTTGGACGGACAGCGGGATAAACTGGGCGACGAGTGCGGGTCGATGGTAAAGGGAATGATGGACCGCCTGGGCAAGGTGGCCGAGATCTGCGCCGACGACATCAACAAGTTCTGCGACAAGGGTGATGCGCATATCACCACCTGTCTGGGGCTTCGAATGAAGGATCTGAGTCCGAGCTGCAAGGCCGCTTTCAGCCACGGCGCGCAGGACTTCCGCTAGACACGAATCATGGTTCGTCGACCCGGGCCGTCCCTTTTGGGTCGCTCCCAGCGCTTACGTCCTCCACCGGAATTTACAGGTTGAGGTATCGCCTTGAAAGGGCACTCGTCGCGATCCGTCGCAAAGAAAGCAAAAACGCTGAAGGAAGAAAGCCGTCAGGGTGGTCCGGACGCGGCCGGCGGGATTTTGCAGAGAGGGGTTGATCAACGCAGGCGCTTTTTCCGCAAAGCCAAGGTCATGGAATACGCCCGGTCCCTGGGTCTGGCCGTGTTCATGGCCCTGCTGATTCGCACTTTCATCGTCGAACCCTTCAAGATCCCCACGGGATCCATGATCCCCACCCTGATGGTGCACGATCACATCTTCGTCTCCAAATTCAAGTATGGTCTGCGCATCCCATTCACGCACACGGACATCGTTGACTTTGATGAACCCGAACGCGGCGACGTCGCGGTGTTCGAGTTTCCGGCCGAGGGGGAAGACAAGGGCAAGAATTTCATCAAACGGGTCGTGGCCGTGGCCGGTGATCGTGTCCGTATCAAGGACAACCGGCTCATGATCAACGGGAAAAGCGTGTCCACCAAGGTGGTCGAGCGAGATGTTCCATGCGACGACTCCACGCATGAAGATTGTCGATGCGTTCGTCAGAAAGAAAATCTGAACGGCCGATGGTACCTGACGCAACATATGGTCGGCTCCCCAGGAAGCGGCGGATCCGAATGCGCCAACAACCCGGATTGGCCCAACGACAATCCGCTGCAGTTCGGAAGCAAGGGAACCAACGAAGATTACCCCGAGGTCCGCGTCCCGAAGGACCATGTCCTGACAATCGGGGACAATCGGGACAATTCCAATGACGGTCGTTTCTGGGGGTTTGTGCCGGTCGAGAACTTCAAGGGAAAGGCCCTGTTCATCTGGTGGCCGCCCGGCCGATGGTTCCAGCGGATACCATAGTCGCGGCGTTGTCGCTAGTCTGGTTTCTTCACGAGTCTGGGGGCCACAATCAAGGCCCCGCCGAACAGCACCAGGGTCAGGAAAATCGTGACGGGTCGCCCGTTGGGGAGGTCTTCAATGGCGATCTTGCACGCTGCCGCCGCCAGGACCGCGTAAACGGTCCAGACAATCTCCATCCGCGTCCTGGTTCGCCCGATCCATGCCAAAATCAGCGCGGACAGCACCAGCACTACCGTGCGAAGCACGGCCAATGCCCCTAGGTCCGCTTCTTTTCCTGGTAAAGACGCAACGACCGGCCCCAGGAATGCTATCAGCGCCGCGCCCACGCCCACGGCCCCTGTGACCAGCAACGCGAGTCCGGGCACGGTCCAATCCGGGGTGTGTCTTTCGCCTGAGACATCCCTCCTCATCGTCAGCCACCCCGCAAGGATCAAGGCGGTGACCACGAGTGCGGATGGACTCAGCTTGAACCAGATTACAGGGTCCGCGGCCTGAAATGCCAAGGCCGCCCCCTCGGCAAGTCCTGAAACGACTGCGGCGGCGACGACAAAGACCGCCGCGTTCCACCTGACCGCCTTCCGGTGGTCATGCGACCCGATCCAGGCCCCTGCCAGGGCCAGCAGGGCAAAGGGCACGCCACCCAACCGATCCGGGACGAGACGCCACAGCCCCAGCACAATCAGAAGGCCTCCAAATGTCGTATACCACGCCAGATTCACCCTCTCGCCGGGCCGCCGGTCGAGACGCAGCAGGCACACGACCCAGCACCCCGCTCCCAGCCCTGCTTCAATCAGGTGAAACCAGATGATATCGGCCCCCATGGCGGCCATGACGTAACGGGCCCCCTCGAACCCCACGACCAGGACGACCAACGACTGCACGATGCCGAACACCTTCATGGCGTGTCCCAAAACCAGCGTTCGTACCGCGAGGATGCCCAGGTACATGGCTGTCAGGGTCAGCTGAATCGTCGCAACGGTCCATGGATCGAGCCACCCGTAGTTCTTTTTTCCGAGGAGGAACATAGACAACAAGACCAGCACATCCAGGGCGAGAGCGGCGGGCCATCGAAGCACTGCCCACCCCCTGTGATATGAAGCCGCAAGGGAGGCCGCGGCCAGGACGAACATGGCCAGCGCGTAGGGTGTCAGGGCATGGGTCGCGAATATCAGGCCGACGCCCGTTCCGGTGGCGGCCAGCGTGGCAACCCAGGCCAGCGCGCCCAGGCCCCTCAACCACGCAATGCCCAGAAGCAATCCGCCGAAGACCATGACTGCGCCGGCGGATTCCCAGGGACCCAGAACCGAAAACCTCGTTGACGCCTCCCACAGCAGGGGAAAGGCGATCATCGTGGTGGCGATTCCATGGAAGGCCGCGTCCATGCGGCGTCCGGCCCGGGCCGCCCTGTCCGCCATCCAGGACCAGACCGCCGCGTAGGCAAGGCCCACGCCTATTCCGGCCAGGTCGGGCATGACGCCCGTCTCTGTCACCGCGCGCAGGAGGAAGGCGCCGGAAAAAACCATGATGGTCCGGCCGATAATGGCGGGAAGACCGGTCGTCCAGAGAGGCGTCTCGTCCCCAGCGGCTTCGTCGTCCTCATGCCTGTCGATTTCCGGAAAGACATCGATTGACGACACTTGATCTTCGAGGGTTCGCACGCGCCTTTGCAATTCGCGGACATCCGCCGCGAGTTCGTCGAGGCGCAAATCCCGGTCGTCCATGCGGTTGCCTCCTGGCTATTCCCCCGGTGGCTTCCTGAAGTCGTGGCACTTCACGCAGGCCCCTTGACGATTGTCATGCCCTTCGAGGTCGTCGTGGCAATTCCGGCAGGTCGAGGGGATCGCGGGTTTCCATTTATGAGGAACATGGCAATCGGTACACTCGGCATCAGGGTGCCCCCCTTGTGTGTGCAGCCCCCCCAGTTCATCGTGACAACTGGTACAGTCCTCCAGGGGCCGGACCTTCTGGTCCTCGGTGTGGCAATCGCCGCAGGCCATGTCGGACATCATCGGGGCCTTTTTATCCATCTTGTGGCACTCGGCGCAGTCCAACGGGGGGCGGTAGCCGGCCTGGTGACAACGGTCGCACCTCATTTCAGCGTGTTTGCCTTTGAGTTCCCACCTGTGCCAGTTCTGGTCGCTGTGAGGCGCCTCCTTCGCCAGTTCGGTCAAAGGCCCCCTTTGAGGCATCGTGTGGCATACCGTGCACTCGCGGCTCAGGACC
>JAADHL010000384.1 GCA_013151875.1 Deltaproteobacteria bacterium | reverse complement strand
GGGTCCACCGGCCAGCCCGTCGAATATCTCCAGGACGGACGCTGGAAGGCCTGGAACCGGGCCGCTGCGATGTGGTGCGACAAGATGTCCGGCGCATGGCCGTGCCGCGAGAAACGCCTGAAGATATGGGGAGGCACCCAGGAAATCCGAGGCGTCAAGGCGCCCTGGATCACGCGCGTGTCGTCCTGGCTTCAGCAGGGCGAGATACTGCCGTCGTTTCGCATGGACGAACCCACGATGCGTCGGCACATAGAAACCATCAACCACCGTACCGACGTGCAGACCCTGGAAGGCTACGTCTCGACCCTGTTCACGCTGGCCGAATTCGCCGACAGGGCCGGACTGACGATACGTCCCGTGCGCCGCGTCATCTCGTCGGCCGGCAACCTGTATCCGCACATGAAGGAACTGATGGAAAGGGTCTATGGGGCCCCGGTCTTCAACCGCTATGGGTCCAGGGACGGGGGCGCCACGGCCAATCAGTGCGAGTTGAGGCTAGGGCTCCATGTCTGCGAGCCGTCCCTGTGGGTAGAGGTGGTCGATGATGAAGGACGGCCCGTCCCTGACGGCACGCCCGGCGAGATACTGCTGACCCAACTCGAAAATCGAGCCATGCCCTTGTTCAGGTACAGGATAGGCGATAGGGGCGTGATGGACGCCGAACCATGTCCGTGTGGGCGGCCCCACCGTGTCCTGAAGCAGATCTTCGGCCGTGTCACCGAGCAGATCCGCACGCCGGACGGCCGTGTGCTGGATTCGCTTTATTTTGTGCATCTGATCGGCGTGGTCCTGAACACGGGGTGGATAGACCGCTTTCAGATAGTGCAGGAAAAAATTGGAGAGATCACCTTGAAGCTGGCGCCCAGGCCGGGCTCGGAACCCGCGGACATCGACGTGGGCGTCAATGCCGTCGCATCCGAGTTGAAAGAGTCGCTGGGTCCTCGGGTCCGCCTTGAAGTCAAGGTCGTGGACGAGATCTTGCCGTCGCCTTCAGGTAAACACTTGTACGTGGTCTCCAGCCTGTGATGTATCAGTATCTTCCCGCCATCGATGCATCAACGATGCGCGCGAGAACTTGAAAACACATGCGTCCCAGGATGCCTGATCGGTCGCCGTGAGCCTTGCGGTTTCAATGCATCCAGGTCACACTACGCCGTCAGCTTCTTTACCAGCGAGGCAGGTCTTGAGAACGATCCACGCCACCTTGATTGGCCTGGCGATTTTGCTGCCCTTCACAGCGTATGCCCAGGCACCCGAACCCGTGCCCGTGACCGAACCCGTACCTGAACCCGAGCCCGAACCCACAGCGACCGCGCCGACAAAGACGACCGAGGCCCTGACCACCGACGAAGATGCGCCGACCTCGGACGAGGCGACCGAGGGCGCGGTTGACGAGGCCGAGGCCGCCGTCAAGAAAAAGAACAAATGCGGCCGTATCTGCAAGGGCGACTTCACCGTGGGCCTGGGCGTCGGGTACACCTATTTCGCGGTGAAGGGCATTGACACCAACTATGTTTCAGTGTCGGACAAAGGGGTGCTTTTCCCTGAAAACGAGGCGCCCGGCAACAGGGGCAGCGGGTATGGCGTGACGTTCACCGGACACTTCGGGTATACCGTGGCCGACAACTGGATGATCGGGGCCGAGGTCCACTACGCCTACCAGTTCAAGACGTTGCAGGCCGAGGCCTTCGGACGTTATTACATAAAGATGAAGCAGCCCGACACCATCCCTTTCATCGGGCTGCGGCTGGGCTACCTGTGGTCGTTCGGGAACCACAACGAACCCGTTTTGCGGAATCCGGCCCTGGATGTCGTCCAATACAAAGATGGAAACGAGGTCAAACCATGGCCGGAAGGTCAGCCGCAGCCGACGGAGCCGCAGGCCCAGGTGGATGAAAACGGCGAAAACACCGTTTTCGACAGCCGCAAGAACCCAAACGGGTACCTGGGCGCCGTTGAACTGGGCGTGGTCCACTATTTCACGACCAACGTGGGGGTCTTTGTCACCCTGGGCTACCAGTACGTGTTCACCGGCTACCACAAGGGCGGCGGCGTGGACATCAAGGGGGGCGTGGCCTTCGAATTCTAGCGGGGATCCCGACCAATGACAGGTGTAGCCCCTGGGCATGGCGGACCGCGCGAAACGCAACTTTTTCATGCCCTGATCCCCGTTGTCTTTCTGATCGCGTCTCTGGGCGTGAACGTCCTGGTTTTTGGTTCGTCGCCTCACATCCCGTTGATCCTCAGCACGGCTGTAACGGCCCTTGTGGGCTGGAGGCTGGGACATACCTGGAAGGGCATGGAGGACGGCCTCATCGCGGGCATCTCCCAGGCCCTTCAGGCCTGCCTCATCCTGATGGTGGTCGGCATCCTGATCGGCACCTGGATCGTCAGCGGCATCGTGCCGACCATGATCTCCTATGGGCTGGAGGTGCTGTCGCCGGGCATGTTCCTGTTCACCGCATGTCTGCTGTGCGCCGTTGTGTCGCTGGCGACCGGCAGTTCATGGTCCACGGCCGGGACCGTAGGGGTGGCCCTGATAGGCGTGGGCCACGGTCTGGGAGTGCCCCTGCCCATGGTCGCAGGCGCCATCATCTCCGGGTCCTACCTGGGCGACAAGATGAGCCCCCTTTCGGATACCACCAACCTTGCGCCCGCTGTGGCCGGCACCGACCTGTTCACGCACATTCGGCACATGGTCTACACCACCGGCCCCAGCTTTGTGTTGGCGCTGCTGGCCTATCTGGCCCTCGGCCTGTTTTTCCATAGCGACGGCATCAGGCTGGAGGCGATCAGGGCCATCACCGCGGGAATCGAGGGCAGTTTCACCATACATCCGCTTTTGCTGGTCCCGCCCGTGTTGGTCATCGTCATGGTGATGTTGCGCCTGCCCGCCCTTCCGGCCCTGCTGGCGGGAGCGATCCTCGGCGGTCTGTTCGCGCTGGCGGTGCAGGGGGCCTCGGTCAAGGAAGTGATGGAAGCGGCGTACGGTGGTTACGTGTCTCGGACCGGTGTGGCGTCGATTGATGATCTGCTGACGCGCGGCGGCCTGGTGAGCATGTATTCAACACTGGCCCTGATCCTGTGCGCCCTCGCATTCGGCGGCGTAATGGAAACGACAGGGATGCTGGCCGCCATTGCCCGGGCCATCCTGAAGGCGGCTAGATCGACCGGCAGCCTGGTCCTGGCCACGGTGGCTACGTGCATCTCGATGAATATCCTGGCCCCGGACCAGTACCTGTCGATCATCGTGCCGGGCCGCATGTACCAGGACGCGTACCGAGAGCGGGGCCTGCACCTCAAGAACCTGTCCCGCGCTCTCGAGGACGGGGGCACCCTTTCGTCATCCCTGGTCCCTTGGAACACGGGAGGGGCCTACATGTACGCCACCCTCGGCGTCTACCCCCTGGCTTATCTGCCCTTCGCCTTCCTGAACCTGCTCAATCCCGTGATTTCAGTAATATACGGCTATACGGGCATAACGATGGACAGGGCCGACTCCAAAGCCGTCAGTCGGTAAACATTTTTTTGTGATCACCGGACAGGTATGACTGAAAATAGGATTCGAGGCCCGTCAAGGCATCATCGAAAGACTGTGTGAAGCCGTAAGTGAACATGTCCAAACGCATCAGCGCATTGGTATTGGCGTCGTATCCCGGCGAACTCCGCAGACGTTTTCCAAAGCCTACGTTCACCATGTGTACTTCATGGTACAGGGCCTCGAGTCCGGCCAGGGTCCAGTCCGCCATGAGGTCCCTGCGCGAGCGCATGAACTGGGCCATCAAATACATGGATATTGCGCGGTATATAGTCTCCTGGAGGGATGCCAGCGGCTGGTGGAACCGGACCATGGGGCGTAGTTTGTCCAGGGGGGCGCACCCTGAAGTCACCATGAAGATGCCCGCCAGTGAACTGAGGGCATGCTGAAGCGTGGTCCTGCCTGTGGTGGCCCTTTCGTCCGTGACCACCTTCAGGTTGACGTCCTCGTAGGAATAGCGGTCGGGAAAGAGGTCTATGATATGCGTCATGTTGAGGGC
>JAADHL010000336.1 GCA_013151875.1 Deltaproteobacteria bacterium | reverse complement strand
AACGACGGCTGCGGTGTGTCGTGCGGTGACTGCCCGGATGGAAAAGCATGCCAGGCGGGTCAATGCATCGGGTCCTCCGGCGAGGTCGAGGTAATCGGTATATCGCCCGATTTCGGCTACAATGACGTGGAAACTCCGGTCAGCATAGTGGGCAACGGTTTCAAACCCGGACTGACGGCCAAGGTCGGAGCGGTATCCTTGAGTTCAATCCAGGTGGCCGGCGACACGGTGGTCGAGGCCGTGGTCCCCAAGGGCATGGAGCCCGGGTCGTACATGGTGCTGATAGTCAATTCGGACCAGACGACCGGTTTCCTGGCGGACGCATTCCAGGTGCGTAAAAGAGAGGCGACCGCGCCCGATGAAGGGCCGTCGTTTCCGGACATCGGTCCTGCGTGCGGTGATGGATGTTCCGAGGGGGTCACCGGGGGGGGCGGCGGTTCGTGCACGGCGGGCGCAAAGGCGCCGCGGGAAACATCGATCGCTTTCATGATTCTGCTGGCCGGTCTGTTGTTCATGGTCCGCCAAAGACGTGCCGGATGAAAGGCAACTTCCACCGTTTCGACGCTCACGTTCACGTGGGCAAATGGCAAACCCCTGATTTCGCCGGGAGGTCCAGCGATCTGGACGACGTATCCAGCGTCCTTGCGGACGCGGGCCTGACGGGCGCCCTGTTGATGCCGACCGACGCGGTTGACAATCAAGGCCTGCTGGAGGCGATCCGAGCCTTCGACACCGACATGAACCTGCTGTTCGCCGCCTGGATCGACCCCGAGGCTCCGGGGCTGAAGGCATTTCTGGATCATGGCGACGTACGGGCGCTGAAGTTCCATCCCTCGTTCCAGCGCAGGCCCATCACCGACGAATCCTTCCGCCCGTTCCTTGAACTGGCGGCACGGAGGGGACTGCCGGTCGTGGTGCATTGCGGCAGGTGGCGCGAGGTGGCTGGATTCGAACTGGCGCTCGAGGCCGCATCCAGATACCCGGGCGTGCCTTTCGTACTGTCTCACATGGGGGGCGATTCGGCGGAACTGGTTCTGGGCGCGGCACGGGCAATCGGCGACAACCACCTGCAAAACGTCTACCTCGGGACCGAAAGCATCCGCGAGTACTGGCTGGTACAGAGGGCGCTGGACATCGTTGGGCCGAGGCGGGTGGTTTTCGGCAGCGACCACAACCTGAATCACCCCGCTTCTTTTCTGGCCGTTGTTGAGGCGCTGGACATCTCGTCCGCGGAACGGAACCTGGTCCTGGGCGGCAACGCAAAACGCCTTTTCGGGTCTGGTTCTGGGCCTGGGGCTTGACATCGTTTGACTCCATCCCTATTTTCTCTGCGGCAAAGGCGACGGAGTTGCAGATGCCGATCTACGAATACCATTGCGACAAATGCGGGGACGAGTTCGAGAAGGAACAGCGCATCACCGAACCGGCCGGCGCCTCGTGCCCGGCCTGCGGGTCCTCGAAGACGCATCGTCTGATCTCACACACCAGTTTCGTGCTCAAGGGATCAGGATGGTACGTTACCGATTACGGGCGCAAGGGCCAGAGCAATGCGGGCGGCGCCTCGAACCACAAGCACAAGGGAAATGGTGACGGCGCGGCTGATTCCAAAAAGAAATCCGAATCAAAGTCCGGTGCTTCGTCCAAGACGTCGACGTCCTCCAAGTCGGAAAACAGCGCCGCTTCGGAAAACAGCGCCGCTCACGCGCATTGAATTGACTAATCAGGGAATTTAGGCTAACGTCCGCGCCCGTTCGATGGGCTGCCGTATTCGGGAGTTGTAAATGTCTGTATCGATTCTGGGAAAAAAGATTGGGATGACGCAGGTCTTTGATGAGGTCGGCAACCGCGTCCCGGTCACCATGATTGAGGCCGGGCCCTGCCCCGTCCTGAAGGTCAAGACGGCCGAGGGCCGCGATGGCTACGACGCCGTGGTGCTGGGTTTCGGGAAGGTCAGGGAAAAGACCATCACCCGCCCCCAACAGGGCCAGTTCAAGAAATGGGGCGCCGAGCCGACCCGTTGGGTTCGCGAGATCAGGCTGAAACCGGAAGAGGCCGAAAAATATCCGGCCGGTGAAACGGTTGACGTCACGTTGTTCGAACGCGGCGAAAAGATCGATGTCATCGGCACGTCAAGGGGCCGGGGTTTCACGGGCGTCATGAAACGCCATGGCTTCCACGGTACGCGGCAAACGCACGGAACCCACGAGGCATTCCGTCACGGCGGTTCCATCGGGATGTGCGCATACCCGGCGCGTGTCTTCAAAGGCAAGAAAATGCCCGGTCAGTTCGGCAACAAGAGGATCACCAGCCTGAACCTGACGGTCGCCGCTGTCCTGCCCGAAAAAAACCTGATCCTCATAAAGGGCGCCGTCCCCGGCGCCCCTAACGGTCTGATCACCATCCGCAAGGCCATAAAGACCCCGGCCCGCAAGGCCGGTTGAACGGCCCAGGCGTCACAACCGACGATCTCTGAATCCACACACCCGGTCCCGCCTCTCCCGAAGAGGCCGGGAAAAGACGTCCCGCCCTATAACAGTTCGCCCTCGAACACCAATTCCGCCGGTCCGTCCAGAGCCACTTCGGTCATGTCATGAGCTACGGTCAGATAAAGGGTGCCTCCCGGGAGGTCGATCCTGATGACCTGGCCGGCCTGGGAACGTCCTGTCAGCACCGCGGCCACGGCCGTGGCGCCCGCGCCCGTGCCGCAGGCCAGTGTAAGCCCCACTCCGCGCTCATACACCCTGACTTCATAGTGATCCGGCCCCTTTTGTCCAGCAAACTCGATATTGGCCTGCATCGGGAACAACGGCGAAGTGGACAGGACCGAACCATACCTACGGGCCGATTCTTCATCCAGGCCTTCAAAGATCACAAAGTGCGGATTGCCCATGCTGACCCCATGGCCCGTGAAATCCCTGCCCAGGGCGGACACCCGCAGGTCCAGGACATCTCCGGAACCGGCCAGGGGGACCTTGGCTCGCTCCAAAATGGGAGCCCCGAGGCCCACCAGCACCCCGGACACCTTCCCATCGCCATCGATGCTGAGGGTGCATTGCTTGATCCCGGCCAGTGTCTCGATGGGCACTGTTTCCCCGACCACTCCCATGCGTTCACGCAGGTGCTTCGCAACGCACCTGATACCGTTGCCGCACATCTCGGCCTCTGAACCGTCGGCGTTGAGGACCCTCATGAAATGGGGGGCGTTCTTCCCCTTTTCGATCAGCAGGATCCCGTCGGCGCCCACTCCGAACCTGCGGTCGCAGACCTTCCTGACAGCGTCCGGAGTCAACCAGCCGGGACGGCCGTCCATGGCCTCCATCAGAACGAAATCGTTGCCTGTACCGTGGTATTTCCAGAATCGCATCAGTTCGGCCCCAACCAACAGGGAGAGGCCATTCTAGGCACCGGCGAGCCAAACCTCAAGTCAGGTGGACTGAGGGGCCCTCACGGCCTATAATCCGTTTCCCGTCTGGAGGAACGGCCCGATGGCTGAAAAACCCAAGGGATTCGATGAAGGATTTCGCGCCCTGCTCACGCACCTGGGAGAGGACCCGGGGAGGCCCGGGCTCGACCTGACTCCATCACGGGTCCTGGATACCATGGAATACCTGACCAGAGGTCTCAGGGAGGACATCCGGGACGATGTGAACGGAGGGATCTTCCCAGAGACTTCAGGGGACATGGTCCTTGTAAGGAAAATTGAGTTCGTCAGCCTCTGCGAGCACCACATGCTGCCCTTCACCGGCCACGCCCATGTCGGCTACATTCCCGACGGACGCGTAATCGGCCTGTCCAAGATCGCCAGGGTCGTGGATCATTTTGCCTGCCGCCTGCAGGTCCAGGAGCGTCTGACCGGAGAAATCGCGGACTTCCTGAGCGACGTCTTGAAGCCGCGTGGACTGGGCGTCGTCATGGATGCGGTCCATCTGTGCATGGTCGCGCGGGGGGTGCGAAAGCAGGACTCGGAGGTCATGTCCTCGGCCTGGCGCGGGTCGTTCGCGTCCAATCATGAGGCCAGGGAGGAGTTTCTTCGTGGAATCGG
>JAADHL010000229.1 GCA_013151875.1 Deltaproteobacteria bacterium | reverse complement strand
GCTGAGGACCATGAACCAAATGGTATTGAAACGTTTTTTCTGGGCATGGGTGGTGACGACCCGGAAGCGGACGGCGTGGCCAGCCGCGAAAACCTGGAACCCGCGCTGGCGGGCCTGGATGAAGATCGGGACCTCGATGGCATCATCGATGACCTCAAGCGCAATGGGGATCAGGCCGAGGCATCGCGTCTGGCCGAAACTATCCAGAAGCGCCTCGCACGAGCCATGCCTGAATCCATCGACCGCAACGTAAGGCAGGGCAGGTTTACAGTGCTTGAAAAGGCCTTGATGCCGGCCGTCGTGGTTGAAGTTGGGTTCATCACCAACCCAAAGGAGGGCCTGGACCTCCTGCTTGCGCCTTACCAAGAGCGACTGGCCCTGGCCCTGCGGGATGCAGTGATGAGTTACCTGCACGGGCGGATGACCCAGGTTCAGGCCGGTAACGAGCGGGCCCTTGCCCCGGCCTTGAAATAAGAAACCCTCGTTTTCAGGCTTCCCTGTTTTCGGTATTGGCCAGGCCGTACTCCTTGAGCTTGTACAACAGCGCCCTGTGACTGATCTCGAGGTGTCTGGCCGCGTGCGTCCTGTTGCCGCCGGACGCTTCCAACGCCCTGATAATCAAAGTTTTTTCCATAGAGCGCCTGTTGCGTTTTATCGATAATCCGGACAGGTTCAGTTTGGAACTGGGTCCGCCCCCATCATCCCCTTCCCTGATCGCCTCGGGAAGGACATCAGGACCAATCTCTGGTTTTTCAGTCAGGACCACCGCCCTTTCGATAGCGTTTTCCAGTTCTCTGACGTTTCCAGGCCAATGGTAGGACATGAGCAGCTTCATGGCCTCTGCGCCGATGCTGATGGAGCGGTTGATTGCCAGGCGCTCACGAGTGCGTTTCAGAAAATGGTCAACCAGCATTGGGATGTCCTCGAGCCTTTCCACCAGGGGCGGGATCCTTATGGGCACCACGTTCAATCTGTAAAACAGGTCCTCGCGGAAATGATCCGCCTTGACTTCCGCGGCCAGGTCCCTTGCCGTGGCCGCCACGACCCGCACATCGAATTTGCGTGAACGGGTGTCGCCGACGCGGCGGATCTCGCCTTCCTGGAGAAAGCGCAGCAGTTTAACCTGCAACTGCTGGGACAATTCGCCGATTTCGTCCAGAAACAGGGTGCCGCCATGAGAGCTTTCGATGAGGCCTCGTTTGTTGCCGTGGGCATCGGTGAACGCGCCCTTTACGTGTCCGAAGAACTCGGACTCCATCAGCCCTTCCGGAATGGCCCCGCAATTCACAGGGGTGAATGGGTTGGAGCGTCGTGGCGACGAGTTGTGGATGAGGCTGGCCACCAGTTCCTTGCCCGTGCCTGATTCACCAGTTATCAGGACCGTGGTCCTGTAGGCCGCGATCCTCTTGACGGTGTCGATCACTTTCTGCATGCCGTCCGACTTGAACACCAAGGGGGAACTGTTCGTATCCTTGGCCACCCTGGATTTGAGTTCGCGGTTTTCCCGCCGTAACTGCTCTCTCTCTTCGGCCTTCCTCAAGGTCAGAATTATTTCGTCGGATTGAAAAGGCTTGCTGATATAGTCGTAGGCCCCCTGCTGCATGGCCGCTATTGCCGCCTCGTGTGAGCCGTAGGCGGACATCACGATGACCGTGATCTGGATGCCGCGGGTTTTCAACTCGGAAAGAAACTCCGTACCGCTCATTCCGGGCATCTTCATGTCGCAGAGACATAGGTCGTATTCCTTGTGTTCAACCAAGTCCAGCGCCTCTTCCGCGGATGTAACGGTAGTGGCCTTGTAACCGGCCCGGGACAGGATCACGTGGAGCATCTGCAGGAAACCGGGTTCGTCGTCGATGACCAGGACCTTCAGACCCATTGAAAGGACCTCCATTGGTGGTCGTTGATATGATACGAAAATATTGCGTACCAATGCAAATAATTGTCCTGGTGTGCATTAAATGCGATGTGAGGAGCGGCGACCCAATAGGTCGCGTTCGGCGGTTCACCGGCCGTCGGTCAAGGCTCGGCCCTCCATAGCTGGACCGAAAAGACGGCGCCCCCGTTCTTACCCTTTTTGACTGATATCCGGCCGCCGTAGACCTCCACAATCTGGGCGCAGATGGCCAGACCGAGTCCAGTGCCTTCACCAGGGGCCTTGGTCGTGAAGAACGGATCGAATATCCGCTCTTTGTCTTTTTCAGGAATCCCGGGTCCGTCGTCCTCGACGTCCATCCGTATATATCGCTCGTCCGGGGTCACCCGAATCCCTATCCGGCCTTGACCTTTCATGGCGTCCGCCGCGTTCATGAGCAGATTGACCAGAACCTGTTGCAGCTGGGACGCCCTGATCTCGACCAAAAGCGGGCCTTCGTCGAATTCGGTGGCCACTTCCACCTCACGGAAGCGCTGGTGGGGTTTCAGCAGGTTGACGGTGGATTCGACCACCTCATTGACATCCGCGCTTGCCTGCTCGTCGCGGGCGGGTCGCGCAAAAGCAAGAAGGTCCCTGATGATGCCGTCCACACGTTCCGCGGCGTGATTGACCTCGGTTGCGAATCGGCGGACCTCGTCCTCGTCGCCCGCATCCTTTTTCAGTAGGTCGGAAAGGCCGAGGATGATTCCGACCGGGTTGCCTATTTCATGGGCGATTCCGGCCGCGAGTTGACCGACGGACGCCAATTTTTCAGCCCTCAGCAGGGTGGCCTGGGCCCCTTTGAGGTCGCTTCTGATGCGGTCGAGTTCGATGGACAGCCGGCTCGCCTTCAGGGTGGCTTCGTGGTTGTCGCGAACCAGCGCCTCCATACGGGCCTTCAGGGCATCCAGGTCGTTGGTCGATTCCAGCGGTCGGGGGCCGTCTTTACCGCGATCGGCAAGGGCGGCGATCTTGGAAAGGGGGCGTACCAGCACCAGATAACCGACCAGATAACCGCCAGCAATGGCAAGCGCGAAGGTCATCCCCAGAAACAGAATCCACAGTGACCACACCGATGATGCCCTGGGCGTGCTTCCGCCGGTTTCGTCACGAAATCCCAGCAGAGCCCTCTGCCCCTTCATCCCGCTCAGACGGATCAAGGCCATGTAATCGCCCTGTCTGGTCCCTCCAGGTTTTGGAAATGCTACCAATTCACCCTTTGCATAGGCGGTCAGGCCTTGATCGGCCGTTAGTCCATGATGTTTGCAATCCTCTGCGAAGGAAGGTTGCCCGGGATGAGATCGGACCATGAACACATGCGCATCCGTTACGCGTTCGTCCAGCGCGCGTACCCAGAAATCCCATTGGGCCGGGTCGGCCGGTGATGTGATGGCGGCCGTCCTCGCGGCCCACAGGAGGCGTTCACTGCCTTTATATGAAATGTTGGACAGGACCAGGGGCCTGAAGACCAGGGCAATAACGGCGCCGGACAGGATTGCCGAGGACAGCAGAGCCATCGCCAACCGCGCCCTGATCCCAGGTGCATGCGCCCATTTCATGGTCTAAAGCATAGGCTGGCCCAGGGCTTTCGTAAAGGTTTACTTGGACAAAGGAATATGCTAAAAAATTGGTCGCTTTTGGTTCCTTGAAAGGCGGAGTGGCCGAGTGGTCTAAGGCAGCGGTCTTGAAAACCGCCGGGCGAAAGCCCCGTGGGTTCGAATCCTACCTCCGCCGCCGGGCCCCTGCGAAGCGACCGCGACGGAGAGATGGCCGAGTGGTCGAAGGCGCTCGCCTGCTAAGCGAGTGTACGCAAGTACCGTGGGTTCGAATCCCACTCTCTCCGCTGGCAACTGGGAATCCGCACTTTGTACTGATGCGCCCGTGGCTCAATTGGATAGAGCACTTGGCTACGGACCAAGGGGTTGGGGGTTCGAGTCCCTCTGGGCGCACTTTTTGTCGTGAATCAGGTGACCTCCTTGTCGTAGACCTCGTCTCGCTTGCTTGTCTGGGCATCTTGACCACTGCGGTGCTCGGGATAGCGATGCTATCCCTGCGCTCCTCATGTCCAATCTGCGCCAGACCGCTGCGCGATACTTCGGTCCCCGACTGCGTCGGGCCCCTGATTCACG
>JAADHL010000269.1 GCA_013151875.1 Deltaproteobacteria bacterium | reverse complement strand
CTGGTCGAGCTTCCTCTTCTGGTCCTGGCCCGTTTCGACGACGTGTTTCTGGAACTGCCCCGCGAGGTCCTGGTCACGGCCATGAGGTCCCACCAGCGCTATTTTGCCATGGAGGACCCGGACGGCAACCTGGTCAGCACGTTCGGCGTGGTGGCCAACAATCGCGCCTCTGACATGGAAGTGGTCGTCCGGGGAAACCAGCGGGTGATCGCGGCGCGGTTGTACGACGCGCGCTTTTTCTGGGATCAGGACCTCAAGACGGGGCTGGACGCGCTGGCGTCGCGTCTGGGCGAACGCCTGTTTCTGAAGGGCGCGGGCGACATGGCCGAAAAGGCGACGAGGATAGCTGCTTTGACAGGGGCGATCTGCGGCGTGTCCGGACTCGATGACGACGTCAGGAAAACCGCGTCCAGGGCGGCCGCGCTGTGCAAAGCGGACCTGATGTCCCAGATGGTCGGCGAGTTTCCCGACCTCCAGGGGGTCATGGGGGGCTATTACGCGCTGGCCCAGGGCGAAACTGAAGGAGTGGCGACGGCCATCCGCGAACACTATTTGCCCAGGCACGCGGGGGACGCCCTTCCTTCAAGCGAGGCCGGGGCGGTTTTGGCAATCGCGGACCGGATGGACAGCATCGTCAGGTGTTTCGAGGTTGGGGCCGTGCCGACCGGCTCCAGGGACCCTCTGGCCTTGCGGCGTGCGGCGCTGGGCATCCTGCGGATACTCGAGAACAGTCCTGGCCTGAACAAGATCAGCTTTTCCAGGCTCATGGAACTGGTTTCGGAAGATGTACGGGTTGGGGTCACCGACTTTTTCGTTGATCGCTTCCGCACCATCCTGAACGAAGATCACGAAATCCCGACCGACTTTGCAAACGCCGTCGCTGAAAAACTGCGCGAAGATGAATCGCCGCCTCCCGAGAGACTCGCCGCATTTGCCAATGTTTTGAAGAACGAAGACCCCATTCGCCTGCGTGCCTTCCTCGACGCTGTCTACAAGAGGCCGAACAACATCTGCCGGAAGGCCGCTGAAGAAGGCCTGTGGGACAGGGAAGTGATGGATAGAACGGATCTCACGGACGACTGGATCCGGGGATTGCCGACCGACGGGGACCAGCGACTGGCAACGGCGGTTCGTGCCGCGGACGAACGGCTTTTCGAAGAATCCGTCTGGAAGGATCCCAAATTCATAATCGACACCTTCTTCACCCTGGAAGCGCCGATCGCGGGGTTCCTGGGTTCAGGTAAGGACGACGGGGTACCGGTCCTGATCTGCAAGGACCATGGACTTCGGACTCAGAGGCTTCAGTTGCTTGGCCTGGTCTGGAAACTGCTGGACCGGTTTGCTGATTTCTCCAGGATATCAACCAGATGATATCAACCAGATGAGGTGATGTTCGTGAAGTATGTCTACAGATTTTCAAAGGACCTGGCAGAGGGCGACAGGAGCCAGAATTACCTGCTGGGAGGCAAGGGCGCGAACCTGCACGAGATGTCCAGCATCGGACTGAACGTGCCCCCGGGGTTTACCCTGAGCACCGAGGCGTGCACCTTCTTTTTCAAGCACGAGAACCGATGGCCTGACGGTCTGCATCGGGAGGTCAAGGACGCCCTTGCCTGGCTGGAGGCGACCACGGGCAAAAAGCTCGGCGACCCGGTCAATCCACTGCTGGTGTCGGTTCGTTCGGGGGCCCGAACCTCGATGCCCGGCATGATGGACACCGTCCTCAACCTGGGGCTGAACCAGCAGACCCTCGAAGGGATCGCGTCGCTCACGGGCAACCGGCGTTTCGCGCTGGACAGCTATCGGCGCTTCATCAAGATGTTCGGAGACGTGGTCCTGGGGGTCAAGGCCGCCAAGGGCGAAGAGGACCCGTTCGAGGCCATCCTTGGGGAAGTCAAAAGGCGTGGCCACAAGAAGCTGGACACCGAACTGGACGAGGCCGAACTGGCCGAGGTGGCGGAACGCTCCAAGGACGTCATCCTGAAGGCCACTGGAAAGGAATTTCCGGACGACCCCTGGGACCAGCTCACCCTTGCGATAGACGCGGTGTTCAGTTCCTGGATGAACGAGAGGGCAATCGAATACCGTCGCATCTACAAGATCCCGGACGACTGGGGCACGGCCGTGAACGTCCAGGCCATGGTGTTCGGCAACATGGGCGACGATTCCGGGACCGGGGTGGCCTTTACGAGGGACGCGGCCACGGGCGAAAACGTCTTTTACGGCGAATTCCTGATGAACGCTCAGGGTGAAGACGTGGTCGCCGGGATCAGGACCCCGTTGAAGATCGAGCAGTTGAAGGATGTCATGCCCGCCGTCTATGACGAACTGATCGATGTCCGCGATAAACTGGAAATGCATTATCGCGATATGCAGGACCTGGAGTTCACCATTGAAAAGAAGCAGTTGTTCATCCTACAGACGCGTAATGGAAAGCGCACCGGGCTGGCCGCGGTCCGCATCGCCCTGGACCTTCTGGACGAGGGCGTCATCGACGATAAGGAGGCCATCAGCCGAATAGAGGCCGACCAGGTTACGTTCATGTTGAGGCCGATCTTCGATGAAAAGGCCAAGCAGGAGGCCAGGGCTGGGGGCTTGATGATAGCGAAGGGGCTGCCCGCCGGTCCCGGGGCCGCGACGGGGCGCATCTGTTTTTTCTCGGACGAGGTCCACGACAGAAAGAAAGAATGGGGCCGTGTCATCCTGGTTCGCGTCGAGACGTCGCCCGAGGACATCAAGGGTATGGAACTTGCCGAAGGCATCCTGACCGCGCGCGGAGGCATGACCTCCCACGCGGCTCTGGTCGCCAGGCAGCGGGGCAAGACCTGCGTGGCCGGGTGTCATGATCTGGACATCGATTACAAGGCCAGGACCATGACCGTGGGTGATCGGGTCCTGAAGGAGGGCGACTGGATCTCGCTGGACGGTTCCGCAGGTGAGGTCTATCTGGGCGAGATCGGCACGTCGCCTTCCGAGGTCATACAGGTCCTGATCGACAAGACGCTGGACCCGGAACAGGCGCCGACATATCGGCGTTTCGCCCGCTTGATGGACATCGCCGACAGGTACAGGCGCCTGGGCGTCAGGACCAACGCAGACCGGCCCGAAGAGGCGGCCATGGCAGTGGCCTTCGGGGCGCAGGGCATCGGTTTGACGCGGACCGAGCACATGTTTTTCGAGGGTGAGCGGATCACGTCCATGCGCAAGATGATCATGGCGGACAACGAGGTGGAGAGAAGAAAGGCGCTGGACGAGCTGCTTCCCTACCAACGTGAGGATTTCGCCGGAATCTTCAGGGCCATGGAGGGCAGGCCCGTCACCATCCGGACCCTGGACCCGCCCCTGCACGAATTCCTGCCCGGGGATGAGGCCAAGCAGCGGGAGTTTTCGGAAAAGACGGGCATACCGGTCGAAGCGATCCGCCAGCGCATCGAGGAACTTCACGAGTTCAACCCGATGCTGGGCCACCGCGGCTGTCGCCTCGGGATCACCTACCCAGAGATCACCGAGATGCAGGCCAGGGCCATATTCGAGGCCGCGTGCGAGGTTCAAAAGGAAGGTAAGGCGGTTCATCCGGAAGTGATGATCCCACTGGTCACCACCATCCAGGAGTTTCGCGACCAGGAGGCGATCGTCCGCCGCATCGCCGCGGATGTGTTCGCTGCTCAGGGGGTCGAGGTGGACTACCTGGTGGGAACCATGATCGAGATTCCCCGGGCCGCGGTCATGGCCAACGAGATCGCCGAGGGGGCCGAGTTCTTTAGTTTCGGCACCAACGACCTGACACAGACAGGGTTCGGGATGTCCAGGGACGACTACGGCTCGTTCATGAAGGACTATCTGGACAAGGGCATCCTGAAGGTGGACCCGTTCGTGTCCATCAACGAGGGCATCGGGGAACTGGTCAAGTTCGGGTGCGAGCGCGGCCGGGCGACCAGACCGGACCTCAAACTGGGCGTCTGCGGCGAGCACGGAGGCGACCCGGATTCCGTTACCTTCTTCCATGACGTCGGGCTGGACTACGTAAGCTGTTCGCCGTATCGTGTGC
>JAADHL010000135.1 GCA_013151875.1 Deltaproteobacteria bacterium | reverse complement strand
GTCGAGACACCGGTATCGGGACGCGGCCGTGGCCTACGGCAAGGCCGCCGACCAGGCCAGGGGAGAGTGCGAGCCCCTGTTCTACCGGGGGTTGGTGCGCCTTCTCATGGGGGACCCTCAGGGCGCTGAACAGGACTTCAATCGTTGTCTGGAACTGGGCGACAAGTCGCACCAGGTGTACGGCGGCCTGGGGTACGCCCGGTTCGATCAGTCCAGGTTCGAGGACGCGGTCGCTGCCTTCAAAAAGGCCCTCGGCATCAATCCCGGGACGGCGGACAACCATATCGGGATGGCGTTGGCCCTGTTCAGGCTGGGGCGCAACGATGAGTCCAGGGCGGCTTTTGAAAAGGCCGTAAAACTGGAACCGTCGATGAAATCCGGGTATCAGGAGGCGGAGAAGAAGGGCTATATCTATTCGGAGGTAGAGAAAAAGGCATGGGAGGACATGCTGTCGGCCTTTCAGCGTCAACGGTGAACTCTCTAACAATCCTTGCCAAACATGCCGACCACGTTCTATAGAAGTAGGAAGGGAAGAGTCTGTCCTGGGGGTGTCATGGAATCGAGTGAAATGGGCCGCGTTCTGGATGAAGTCCACGCGGGCGGCGCGGGCGTCGAGGAACTGGGCCGCCTCGCTTCTGAAATGTCCGTAGACGACCTTACGGTTGCTTTCGGTTTGATAAGGGACAGGTTCACCGAGGTGAAGGACCCCCAATCCGCGGCGGCCTGGGGACGTGTCATTTCCAGTCTCATCCTGCATTATTCGGTCGAGAACAAAGACGCGGTCTCCGGGGAATTGGCCGACATGGCCTCCGACATCCTGCGCAACGACCTGGGGGACGAGGCCGCGGCCGAAGCGGCGGATGCCGTTGCAGGCGTCCTGAAGCTGGACCCGGTGAGGATGGCCCGTGTGTTCGACCTGTATGAAGATTCACTGGATGAAGCGGCGGCGGTAAAACTCCTGCGCGCGATAACGGCCCTGGGCGATCCCGACGAAACGGGCCGCTTCGCCGGAAAGCTGGAGACACTGACCTCCGTCCAGGGCGGCGACAACGACCAGATGAAGGCAAGGCTGGATGAGATCAGGGGCATCCTGGATTCAGAGACCGGCGACCCGAACGACGCGCTTAGGCTGCTGGAACGTTTCCTCGACGAAAATCCGACCAGCATCGACGGCCTGCGACTCATCGCCAGGGTGTTGATCGAGACGGGGCGTTCAAAGAAGGTGGAGGCATGGTACGTGCGGGCGCTTGGCGCGGTGGAAGATGAATCCGCGAGGGCGCCCCTGCTGTCCGATCTGGGATTCATTCAACTGGGTCCGCTTGACGACGTCGAAAAGGCGCTTGGGTCGTTCGAGGCCGCCCTGGAAGCGGATCGGACCCTTGAGGTGGCCCTGACCGGATATCTGCAGGCCATGAAGACCCTGGACAGGGTGGATGACGCGGTACCCCTGCTGGAGCGGATTCGTCGCGAAACGGCCGGACAGCCCCAGGAGGCGCTGGTGTTGCCGTTGCTGGCCGACGCGTACCACAGGTTGGGTCGAACCGACGACGCGGAAAGGACATGGCGCAGATTGAGGGCAATCGACCCCAGGAATCCGGCCGCGCTGAGGTTTTACGAGGAATTCCACGAAAGGCGCGAGGACTATCAGAAACTGTTTACGACCCTTCAGTTCGCCCTGTCGGTGGTGGATGACAGGTCGGAAAAGATCCGCATCAACAAGAAAATGGCCGATGTCGCGGAAAACAGGTTGCATAACCTGGAAAGGGCCCTTGACGCCTATAAACGGGTACTGGCCCTGGACCCGCTGGACGATGAGTCCCGTGACTCGGTGGTGACACTGTACGAAAAGACGCGTAAGTGGCACGCCCTTATCGAGTTCTACAACGAGCAACTGCGCCGCCTGCCGGACGACGAAGTGGACCAGAAGGTGGAGATTCTGTTCAAGATCATCGAGATATACCAGGACGAGGACAAGTTTCCGAACGAGGACAACGTACTGGCGAACTATGCCAGGATTGTCGAGATTTCCCCCTCCCATCTTGAGGCGCTGGAGACCCTGGCGCATGGATACGAATCCAGAAAGCGCTGGCCGGACCTGCTGCGCGTCCTGCAGAAAAAGGTGTCCGTCACGGACAACCCGGAGGAACTGCTGGACCTGTTCCACCAGATCGCGGAGGTCGCGATCAATCGCATGTCGAACGAGACTCAGGCAATCCCGTTTCTGGAAAAGATCCTGGAACTGGACCCCCAGAACCTGGACGTGGTCAGGAAGCTGAAAAGCATATACCAGCGCAAGCACAACCAGGAAAAGCTGTTCGCGATGCACCTCAAGGAACTGGAGATGCCGGAGGGGGAGGACGGCGAACCGGTCGACCGCGAGTCGATACTTGCCTCCGCCGCTGCCATGGCGCGTGACAGGTTGCTGCGCTACGAAGACGCCCTGCGCCTGTATGAGGAATTGTATGAGCTGAATCCGGAATCCAAGGACGCCCGCGAGAACATGCACATGCTGTACACGCGCCTGGAACGCTGGGCCGACTACGCCGCGTTTTTGAGGAAGGAAGTCGCGTTGCCGATGCCGGACAAGCGCAAGATGGAGTTGAGGCACAAGCTGGGAGAGGTCCTCCTGGATCGGCTGGGCGACACAGCGGCCGCAAAGGACGTCTATGAGGCCATTCTCAGGGATGACCCGAAGGACGACCTGGCTGCCAGAAGGCTGGAAAACGTGTTTTTGGAGCAGGAAGACCTGGTCGCCCTCAAGGAGGTGTTCATAGGCAGGGACGACGTCCGCAGCTACGTGGCCCTGCTGGCGCAGCGGGAATCGAGGGAAAAGGACCCTGCCCGCAAGGTCGCGCTGAACCTGGCCATGGCCGAGGCGTGCGAGAAGGACCTGGAGGACGCGACCAGGGCGTCAAGGTATCTGGAGAAGGCATGGGCCCTGGACAAGAGCCTGGTGGACGTCGGCAGGAAGCTGCTGAAGGCCCTTGAGGAACAGGGAAATCTGGAAGGTTCGGTCAATCTGCTCAAGGACCTGGCGCCTTCCCTGGATGACCCCACCGAGCGGCTCAATGCCTGGGCCAGGCTGCATGGCGACCTGGACAGGCTGGGCAGAAACGCAGAGGCGTTCAAGGCCGGCAAGGAGGCGGTAAGGCTGGCGTTGAGCCTCGGTCAGGCCGACGAACACCTGGACGCGCTGCGGAAGACCGCGGACAACGGGGCGTTCTGGACCGAGTACGCGACCCTGCTGGACGAGGTCGGCGATGCCACCATGGACCATGAAAAGCGGGTGGCCCTGTTGCTGGAACTGGGGACGGTATACAAGAACAGGCTGCTGTTCCATGACGAGGCCCGCCAGGCCCTGGAACGCGTGCTGGACCTCGACACCGGCAATATCGAGGCCCTTGGCATGCTGGAGGACATAGCGCTTCAACGCGAGGACTACGTCGGCCTGGAATCGGTTCTGCGACGTCGGATCGACGTGGCCGGCGACCCGGAACAGGTCCGGGACATCCAGTTGCGGCTTGGACGCCTGTACGAAGACCTGCTGGGCGACGACATGCAGGCGGCCGATTGCTATATGCAGGTGCTGCAGACCAACCCGGACGACAGGGATGTCCTCGGCGGTCTTCACAGGACCTATGAGCGGTCGGAAAAGTTCATGGAACTGGCCGATGTGATCCGCATGGAGATCAAGGCCAGCGCTTCGAAAACAGAGGCTGTCCGCCTGAAGTGCGAGCTTGCCCGGGTGTGCTGGGAGAACCTGGATGACTTTGATGAGGCGCTTCGGCTGCTGTCGGATGTCCTTCGCGAAGACAAGGACAGCGCGGATGCCCTGAACCAGCTGAAGGAACTGTTCGAAAGGCGCCTGGCCCGCGAAGAGGCCGCGAACGTCCTGGCCCCGTTCTTCCGGACGCACGAGAGATTCGACGACCTGGAAGAGTTGCTAAAGGCCCGCCTCGAGGACATGGACAAACCGGAGGCGAAGGCCGCGATTCACCTGGAAATAGCGGACATCCAGGCGAGAATTCGCGGCGATGCGGATGCAGGATTCGACTCGGTGGTTCAAGCGGTGGATTTGC
>JAADHL010000006.1 GCA_013151875.1 Deltaproteobacteria bacterium | reverse complement strand
TGGTGGCTGGTCACGCCCGCCGGTCACGCTTTTCTGTCCCTTGGCGTCAACAATGTCAGTTTTTCTGCGGATGAATCGGTCCCCTTGGGATACGCCCCGTTCGAACTGGTCAACGAGGCCTGGTTCGGGCAGGGGGAAAAGGGCAGGGCCGCGTTCTACGACAACGCCTTGAAGGTTCTGAAAGACCTGGGTTTCAACACGATCGGGGCGTGGTCCGGGGAGCTTTACGACCGTATCGCCAACCGGTCCGCGACGCCGATGCCCTACACAGTCACTCTGGGTTTTGCCGGGTCCACCGGGGCCCCGACCGTGAACGGCGATGGATTCCCGGACGTGTTCGACCCCGCCTTTGACGCCGGTTGCAGGGAATACGCCGGCAAGGGCATCTCACAGGCCATGAGGGACGATCCGTATCTCATCGGCTACTTCACGGACAACGAATTGCGGTGGTGGGGCGATGGAAAATACTTTCCAGTCAAGAACAGGTGCCTGGCGGACGATTTCATCGGGCTGGCACCCGGCGCATTCGGCAAGATTGCCTTCAGGGACTTTCTTTTCAATGACCTGGGCTACACCGTCGAGACATTGAATCAGGCCTGGGGCACCACGTACCCGGACCAGGATTACATCCTGTCGCTGTACCAGGTCGATGACGACCCAGCGCATCCCGCCATCGAACACGACAAGGCGGCCTTCGTGGGAAAAATCGCCGAGACGTACTTTGCCGCCGTCGACGCCGCGTTGGATACGGCCGACCCGAACCACTTGAACCTTTGCGCGCGTTTCGCGGTCGCTTCGCCCGATGAGGTGGTCAAGGCAGCCAGTCACTGCGACGTGCTGACCATCAACGACTACTACACCGAGGGCGAGGAGCTTGCCGATGTGTTCGAGGGCGATGCGGCGACCAGGTGGAAGGACCAGGCCATGCTGGCGGGGGATGGTGTATTGCCCAAGCCAATGATGTTGACGGAATTCGGCATTCGCGCGGCCGATTCGGGCCTGCCCAACGGCTTCGGGGCCGGCGGGACGACGCAGACGCAGACCGGGAGGGCGGCATACTACCGCAGGACCCTGGACAAGTTGGTGAAGCTGCGAGCGGCCGACACGGCGTTCGTGGTCGGATTCCACTGGTTCGAGTTTACGGACGAGCCCAAGCTGGGCAGGTTTGACACGGAGGATGGGAACTACGGCCTGTTCGCCGTGGACGGCAGTCCGTATCTGACGTTTCAGGACNNNCGGCCAATGAATTCATCTGGGACAGGCTGCTGGGGGGGGACGCCCGGGTGCTGGACGCGCCTGACGGACTCAAGGCTGTTTCGTCCGACGAGGGAGTCCTTTTTGAATGGGACCCGGTGGACGGCGCCACCGAGTACGAGGTCAGGGTGGCCGCGGACCCCGCCTTCCACGGCTTGCTTGCCCGCGATGACTGGGGCGGGGCCGAGTGCGAGGGGCCGTACGACCTGGCCATGACGGTTCAGGACAACCGCGCTATCTGCCAGGAGCCCCTTGCCGCGGGGAAGTGGTTCTGGACGGTGTCGGCCCGCAACCCGGGGCAGGCCATCGCCTCGGACTGGGCGCCCACCGCCTCCTTTGTCCAGGCACTCGCGTGCAAGGTGGGTCACGGCAAGGAATCGATGCGTTGTTTCGAGATGCCGCCCCCAAACGAGGCCCCGTACAACGCGGACGGAACCGTGTCGGTGACCACGCTCAACTTCTCCGTGCTTGATGCGGACGTGCCGGATGCGGTGTTCATCGCGAACAGCCTTGGAAAGAACCACCCGTCCAAAGGTGGTGACGGCGCCGTTGTGAGACTGACCCGCTACTATCCGGAGCCTCTGTCCGGCTCACCCGCCAGCGATCGCTTTTGTCCGGCCGCGGTGGTGAATACGGAGGGCAAGGTGGTCAGCGCGGCCACCTTCGTGCACGTGCAGCACGTGACGCCCCAGGGCCAGGTCATCATCGACCGGCTGCTGGACCCGAACGGCACTGTGGAGCCTTTTTCGTGTTCCTTTCCGGTCCCTTCCGGCGACCAACCCGTGGCCCGCAAGATTTACTACATCGATACGTCCGACCCCCTGTTGCCCGCGGACGCGCGCATTGAAGTGCAATTACATTGATTTCAGCGTGAACAACGTGATCTCGGGATCCGCGAACACGCGGGTCGCAGGGCCCCAGAACCCGGCGCCGTTGCTGACGTACAGGGTCATTTCGCCGACCTGATAGCGGCCGGTCAGGTAGCCGTAAATGAGCTTGGTAAGAAGGTGGAACGGGGGGACCTGGCCGCCGTGGGTGTGTCCGCACAGCATGAGGTCCACGCCCGCGTCCGCGGCCTCCTGTACGGCCAGGGGCTGATGCGACATCAGGATGACCGGCAGCCCGTCCGGAATACCTTTCAACGCCTTCAGGACAGCCTCTTTGGAGTGCGTGGGGCCGCCCAGGAAGATCGGGTCGTCCACCCCGGCAACGACGATGCCGCCGGCCTTCATTACGTGCTGCTGCCGCAGAACCGGTAGTCCGTGTCGGCGATAGTTGGCTACGGTGGCGTCTCCGCCTATGTAGTACTCATGGTTGCCGGTGACGGACAGGATGCCGAACCGTGATGGAATGGCCGCGATGCGTTCGATGGCCGTCCCGTCCCCGCCGTTGCGCTCGTCCGAGACGTCACCCGTGACCAGCACCAGGTCGGACTCCAATGGCTGGGCCAGGTCCAGGACTTTGTCCATGTATGAACGGCCCACGAGCCCACCCACGTGCAGGTCCGAGATCTGCAGGACCCTGAACCCGTCAAGTCTGGGGGAAAGTCCCCGCATCCGGATTTCAACACGTTTGACGGTCGGCCCGTCGAGGGCTTCGATGGTGCCGTGAACACATGCTGCTACCGATACGATTGCCATCAGAGGCATCAGCCACCGGCCCACGCGGCGCACCCGTTCGAGGGATCCCGCGATTTTGCGACGTGCCAGGACCCAGGAGGGCAGGGCGAAACCGATGTCGTAGACCAGCAACTGACTCAGGAAAAGCGCCATGAGCGCCAGATACACGGCCCCAGGCCAGATAATGATGGTCCCGAGGTCGTGGTCCATTTTGGCCTGTACGACTCTGCCTATGAAATAGAGGCTGCCGATGAACGGCAAGCCGATCTTCAACGCCAGCCGAACCCCCGGCCCCGTATTGAAGGTCCAGACGATTCGGCGGTACAGGTAGACGTGAATCCCGGTCCACAGACTCAGCACGATTATGAAAAAGAGGATTGTTCCGAGCCAGGTCTGCATGGGTATTGGTCCTTGGTCATCCGTCTGTCAGGGGTTCGATGGAACGCTCGCTATTCATCCTTTCAAGAATGTCCCGGCCAAGTTCACTCGGATGCCCATTCCTTCAGCCAGTAATTCTCAAGCAGTCCCTTTTCAACAAAAGGGTCGTTCCTGGTCAAGGCCGCAGCTCGGTCAGCGCTTTCCGTCGAGAAGGTGATGAGTCCGCCACTTCTGTCGGCGAACGGTCCGCCCCGATAGTCGGTGACGTCCGCGTTCTTCCAGTGCGCGACGTGCGTGGGAACCGTCGCACGAATCGCCTCGGGGTCCGGCTTCATAAAGTAGATGAATGCAAAGTGTTTCATGTATCCGACCTTCAAAGGGGGCTCGTCTCCGTGGCTTTACGTGGCCTTGCCCCGCGTCCACCCTGTCTTTTCCCCATGCCGAGCATATCATACCGCCGCGAGATCCGGTGACAGTCACACGATCTCGCGGACGAAGAGAGCAGCCTCGTGGAACATCCGGAATCTCGTCCGAAAAATCAACCTGGGACTAGTTTCCGGGTTGTTTCTGTAAGGTTTGGTCCATCCACCCGACCCATTCACGTAAACGGAGGTGCATCATGCATTGCAATGTTGGAAAGACAGACAAGGCGATCAGGTTTTTCATGGGGCTCGCGGTGATAGGCGCGGGCATTTATTTCCAGAGCTGGTGGGGGGCGCTGGGCGTGGTGCCGTTGATGACGGCGATCACAGGACGCTGCGGCGCTTACTCGCTGCTCGGCATGTCCACGTGCAAGTTGCCGGACCGCGCGAAAAAGGACGCGTAGCTCCTCCCCCGTGGATAGAGTGGTAGCCCGGCTGGAGCCTGGCGTTCCCAGGGGGATCGCAAGCGGTCCGGGACACGTCCGAAAGGTTCCTCGAATCCGGAAGTTCGTTTGACCGTCCCAGCTGCCTCGGCCTCGACATCTTGTCGTCCCGATTTGGTTTTCGGGCCTGGAGCCGTCCGGGAATTCAACGAACGTATTGATGACTGGATTCGTTGTCAGGGGCCGGGTACAATCATGACGTGATGAATGGGTTTTTGTGTCGAGGTGCTCCGTGAATGCTCAACTCGATAGACTTCTTGAGGAAGCACTCAAGTTGCCTCTGGAGGCAAGAGGGGCTTTGGCAGGTCAGCTTATCTTCAGCCTCGACGCCATGGTTGACCCGGGTGCCGAAGATGCCTGGGAAATCGAGATTGCGAAACGCATGAAAGAAATCGATTCAGGAGCAGTCGGTACAATTCCCTGGTCCCAAGCCCGCAAAGCCATCCTGGAATCCTGATGTCGTCATTTGGAATCGAGTTCCACCCGGAGGCATTGGCTGAGGCGCGTGCCGCGAAAGACTGGTATCATGAGCGCAGCCCGGAAATTGCGGAGGGCTTTGGTCGAGACATAGCAAAAGCAATCGACGTCATTTCCGAGGGACCGTTCCGATGGCCCGAGACGTCCCAGGGTGTACGGCGCTACGTTCTTCGACGGTTTCCGTTTCTCATAGTCTATAAGGTAGTGGACTCTCTGATCTACGTGATCGCTGTTGCGCATGGACGTAGACTGCCTGGGTATTGGCGAGATAGACGATAACGTGCGTATCCGGGTCGTGCAAAATCGCGCCGCGGTCCGTGACGCACCATGCGTAGTGGGCCAGGCTGGAGCCTGTCGTTCCAAGGGACACTATCTTGCTGACCCGGCCCACTCGTCGGGTTGGATGCCGGCCTGCCTGAGGATCCGGGACAGCAGGTTTCTTCCGATGTCGTGTTGATGCGGATTGGGAATATGAAGCACCACATCCCCACGGACCATGAATTGATGACGCCCACCGGAATGAGGTCCCTCAAAACCAAGTTTGCGGAGTCGTCGGACGAGATCCCGTCTCTTGACGGGGTGAAGCGGTGACATCAGGCCACAGCCTTTATCGCAAGCTCATTGCCGTCAACGACGGGCAACGGTAGATTGCGCGCCACTCGCAAGAGGATCCACTCTTCCAGGACCTCTTCGAGTTCATCGCGGCAATCCTCCAGCGAAAGC
>JAADHL010000172.1 GCA_013151875.1 Deltaproteobacteria bacterium | reverse complement strand
CCCCTCCGCGTTCACAGTGAAATCTCCGCCGGGAAGGTGGATTACAATCCGGTCGAAGAGCGGCGATGTGATGTAGTAGCCGGGAAAACAGGGCCAAGGGAAGAGGCCGGATGCGGCGAACACGTACCAGGCGGCCAGGGTCCCGGCATCGTCGTTGCCCACCATCCCGTTGAATTCGTTACGGTAGTTGGTGTCAAGGACCCACCTGGACCATTTCTGGGCCAGATCGGGGCGGCCCGCCCTTATGAACAAAAATGCTGCGTGCATGTCAGGTTCGTTTCCATGGAAGTACCAGGATGTGGGTAGGATGAAATTGAAATTCTCGTCGGCCAGTTCAAAAAAGTCGCTCAGCTTGCCGATGAACGCGTCGTCGCTTTCGAACAACGCCCGCAGACCGGCCTCGTCGTGAGGCGCGAACCACATCCACTGCCATGCAGAACCCTCGGTGTACAGTTCCCCCGAATCCCACGCCTCTGGCGTGAACTGATCGATGAAGCTCCCGTCCTCGATCCGCGGGCGAAAGAACCGTGTTTCGGGGTCCCACAGGGTCTGATAGTTTTTCGACCTGGCCATGAACATCGCCGCGTCGTCCTTTTTGCCCAGGGCGTTCGCGAGTTGACCGAGACAGTAGTCGTTGAAGGCGTATTCCAGCGTCTTGGACACGGCCCCGCTGGTCTTTCCCGCCACGCAATAGCCCTTGTTCGGATAATCGGGAAAACAGTCCCTGCCACCATGCGCAACGGGCTGATCAGCGGCGATTTTCATGGAGTCGTACAGTGAGTCGATGTCGAAGCCGGTGACGCCCTTCAGAAAGGTGTCGGCGATCACCGTGGCCCCATGTTGCCCGATCATGCTGCCCGTGTATCCCATTCCCATGGGCCATTTGGGCACGAATCCCCCCTGGGCCCGCATTGCGTCCAGGGATCGCACCATGTCCCTCTGGCGTTTCGGCCAGACCAGAGTCATCAGCGGGTGCTCGGTCCTGAATGTGTCCCACAGGCTCAAATCCGTGTAATAGGTCCAACCGTCCGCCTGGTGCACCTCCCCGTCAAAACCCCGGTACTTTCCGTCCACGTCCGACCAGATGGTGGGCATCTGAAGCACGTGGTAGACCGCTGTATAGAAGTTGACCTTTTCGTCCGTGGTGCCGCCTTTTACCTCGAACAGGGCCAGTTCCTTTTCCCATGCAGCCTCCGTCTTTGCCCTGGTTCCGTCGAAGTCCCAGTCGGGCAGTTCCTGCGCCATTGCGGCCTTTGCGCCATCCAGGCTCACGTATGAGATGCAGACCTGCAATTCTACGGTAGGGTCGGATTTGGTGTCGAATTCGAACCATGCCCCGAAGTTGGCAGGGTTCGCGTCGGTGGATACCAAGTCGGAGCCTTCGTCAAGAACGCCGTCCAACCAGGTGCCGTGCCCCAAGAAAGAACGGTTGAAACGGGCCGCGAAATAGACGTTGAAGCCGTCGTACCTGCCAGAGAAGCTGCCGTGATTCCAGTTGCGGCCTTCAAGGGAGCTTTTCGCCGTGTCAATGGTTATCAGGCCCCCTTTGGAATGGGCATCAGCGTGGTCCATCAGGGCGGCGGCGGCGTCCAGGGTGACGACACCGGTCCCGGTGGAATCCAGAAAGGTGTAGCGATGGTGGGCGCAGCGTGTGGTCGCCGTCAGTTCGGCCCGGATGCGCGGCTTGGTGATGGTGACGGCGTAGTACCCGGGTGCGGCTTCCTCGCCGTCGTGGGTGTACGGTTGCCAGAACTTGCGCTTGCCCGCTTTTTCGGGGGTCATGCCGACGGTCGGCACGACAAGGATATTGCCGTAATCCGGCGCTCCCGTGCCGTGGAGGTGATTGTGCGAGAACCCAAATATGAACGGGTCCGAATACCAGTAGCCGGCGCAGTGCTGGAAGGCCGGGGGCACGCCGTATTCGTCCGTCGTGTCCGGGCTTACCTTCACCAACCCCAGGGGCGCAGCCGCCCCGGGGTACGCGCTGCCGATATTGGCGAGGTCCCCCCCGGTTCCGATCATGGGGTTTACGTGGCGCGCGTAAGGGGGACCGTCCGGGTCCTGCGTCTGCTGTGTCTCCTGGACATCGGATGCGTCGGCCGTGGTTTCCTCATCCGGGGCGTCGACGATTTCATGCGCGTCGAATTGGAGTCCAGGATCGACGGAGGAGTCCATCTGGTTTTCGATTTTTCCACCGCACCCCATGGCGAGCAAGAGAACCATGATGCCGTGAAACACTGATCTGGGCATTTTCCGTTCCTCGTCAGGCTGATCGAGTGTACGATCAATCGTCGGCGATATCGCCTTTCATCCACCTGTACATAGTGGCGCGGCCGACCGAAAGCGACCTGGCGGCGCGGCTGACATTACCCTTTGCCAGGGACAGGGCGTGCATGAGGTATGCGGCCTGCAGTTCACGCATGGTGGGAAGGCTGTCCGCGTCAGGGAACAGGGTAGCCAACCGGTCGTCCAGTCCCCCCGGCTCGGTGTCCAGGGCAGGCTTGCTGGACTCGCCCCCGACCCCATGGCTGCCCATGGTCGTCCTCACGTCGTCCGCGGTGATCTCGCGATCGTGGGCCAGGATGACCGCGTGTCTGACCAGGTTCTCCAGTTCCCGGACATTGCCGGGAAAGGGATGCCCTTTGAGCAGGGCCATCGCGGTCGGGTCGAATCCCGACAGGTTCTTGCCCTCTTCCTTGGCGTAGCGTTGAAGAAAGAACTGCGCCAGGATCGGGATGTCCTCCGGCCTGGCGGCCAACGGCGGCAGGCGCACGGGAAAGACCGACAGACGGTAGAACAGGTCCTCGCGGAAATTGCCGGCCGTTACCTCCTCTTTGAGGTTCCGGTTGGTGGCGGAGATGATCCGGACATCCACCGTAATGGTTTCATTACCGCCCACCCGCTCGAAGGAATGGTCCTGAAGAACTCTCAGGAGCTTCGCCTGAAGCGACCTTGGGAGTTCGCCCACCTCGTCAAGAAAGAGGGTGCCCTTGTCCGCGGCCTCGAACCGGCCCTGCTTGCGCGTGTTGGCGCCCGTGAACGCCCCTTTCTCGTATCCGAACATCTCGCTTTCCAGGAGGGTTTCTGGGATGCCGGCGCAGTTCACGGCTATGAACGGTCCATTCTTTCTTGATCCGCTTTCATGTATCGACCGTGCTATCAACTCTTTTCCGGTGCCGCTGTCCCCCTCCACCAACACGGTCACGCCGCTGTTGACGACCGAATCAAGGGTCTTCAGGATGGCGTTCATCTTGGGGCTCACCGTGAGGATTCTGCCGAAGCCGCCCCTTTCAGAGAGCTGTCCCTTCAAGGTCTTCAGTTGCTCCGACATGGAAGCCAGTTCAAATGCATTCTTGACGGACACGTTGAGACGTTTCAGCAGGTCCGAACCCTTGGCAATGAAATCGAATGCGCCCCTTCGTGTTGCCTCGACAGCCATGTCCACGGTGGCATGAGCCGTGATGAAAATCACGGGGATATTCGGGTTCAGAGTCTTGATTTCTTCAAAGAGGTCAAGCCCGCCGATATCGGGTAGACGCACGTCCAGCAGGCACACCCCTGCAAAGCCCTGGCCAATTATTTCCAGCCCATGGGCGCCGCTGGAAGCCGCCGTGACGTGATAACCTTCGGCAACGAGCCGTTCTTCCAGAAAATCAACAAGTTGCGGATAATCATCGATGATAAGTATATTTGAACCGGCCATTAACATCCCCCCCCGCAGGCCATGGGTCATACCCCCTTCTGTATGACCGTGATACACATTATACCCTTTTGGACAGGAAAATTCCCGAAACAGGTTTCGTCGCGGATCTGCAGCCACCGCTTTATTGAAGTTTACGATTGTAGTTGGAGTGAAACATTTTGAGACATGGAAAGCACTGCAAGCGGTGGGGTAATTTTCGGATACGCACGCGGGGTCCCGACCATCTACATTTCGGGTTTCGCTTCCACTCCGCTTCCGTCGTCCGATGCTGATATCAATACTGGCATCGGCCGGGACCCCGTGCGATCCTTAAAGCAGGCCGGGTCTCGAAGGCCGCGGCCGCTGGTTGTCAAAGTGCATCTCCGGCCGGCCCGAAAGCC
>JAADHL010000161.1 GCA_013151875.1 Deltaproteobacteria bacterium | reverse complement strand
TCCACTTTCTCGCCGACGGCGACCGGATCATAAAAAAGGCATGCGCCCTGCTTGAGTCGCCAGGTTTCAGTCAATCCCTGTCAACAATGGAAAAGACCGCCGGGGCAGCGCTGCAATCCGGGGGTTTCCAGGTGGATCCCTGTGGTCTGGGTCTGGACCTGCGCGGTTCGGGCCTGCGATCCGCCGGTGGGAGTCTGTTGTTTGAAATCAAGCGTGCCGATCCGGCCGGAAATGATACCATCGTGATGAAATGAGCCTTGCCGAAATCAAGCTGAACGTGCCCCTTACCAGGAAATGCCCGATCCTCATGGGTCCTGGCGCCGTCACCAGACTGGGTGATTTTCTGCCGGAAACGACGACCAGGGCCGTGCTGATCTGCGACGCCGACGTACTGCGCCTTCACGGGGACATCGTTCTTGAACAGATTCGCGGCGCGAACCTGGACCCGCTGACCCTACCCTTCGAGCCTGGTGAACAGAGCAAGGATATTTCGACCGTGACCAGGATACGGGATTCCATGTTCAGGTCCGCAATCAACAGGAACGCCCTGGTGATCGCCCTGGGGGGCGGGGTCGCCATGGACCTGGCGGGATACGTCGCGTCCACCTACATGCGCGGGCTTTCCCTGATCAACATCCCCACGTCCCTGCTTGCCGACGTGGACGCCGGAATCGGCGGCAAGACGGGCGTGAACAACGCCTTCGGCAAGAACCTGATCGGCGCTTTTCACTGGCCGGTCGCTGTGATCGGAGACACCGACTTTCTGGCCACCCTGCCGCCCGAGGAGGTGCGTTGCGGCCTGGCCGAGACGGTCAAGGCGGGCGTGGTCGCCGATCCTTCGATACTGGCTGACCTGGAGGGCTCGGCCGAAGCCCTGGCCGCAGGAACGATCCCCGCCCCTGGCGTCATACAAAGGGCCGTTCACGTAAAGGCGGACGTGGTGTCAAGGGACCCTCTGGAACTGGGCGAGCGCAGGGTCCTCAATTTCGGCCATACCGCCGGTCACGGCATCGAGGCCGCTACATCGTTCGGGACCCGGCACGGGGACGCAGTGGCGGCAGGAATGGTCATCGAGGGTCGCGTGGCCGTCGCGACCACCGGTTTTTCCGCCGACGACCAACGTCGGTTGGAAACGCTTCTGGACAACCTGGGTCTGGAAACCAGGCCAATGTGCCGATTCGATCAAGCCCTGCCGTCCATGCTGAGGGACAAGAAGGGCCTTGACGGCGTGATGCGCATGGCCCTGCCGACCCGCCTTGGGCGCATGGATGAAGCCGGCAATGAATGGGTGGTAGAGGTGCCGTCCGACCTGGTCGAGGCCTGCTGGAATGGTTGAACCCGGAATCTGCCTCACCGGCGGCGAAACACTGATCCATGATCTGCAATCCAGGCTGGATAGGACGGCTGACCTCCACACTGCGGATCTCCACGAGGTCAGGCTGGACCTCCTGGAGCCTTTCGATCCCGCGGTGTTCGACCTGATAGGCAGATGCGCAGTCCCTGTCCTGGCCACGTGCAGGCCGAAATCCGAAGGCGGGATGTTCGAAGGCGCGGAGGCCGACCGACTGGACCTGTTGCGCCGGGCGGTGCGCGCGGGCGCCCTGTTCGTGGACCTTGAACTGGACACCTGCGAGGCCTTGTCCGGGGATGACTGGTCGGGTCTTCCAGGGCCCGACGACATCGACGAGGCATCCGCGCGTCTCGTGGTGTCGGTCCACGATTTCGACGGCGGTCCTGGGCGCGTTATGGAATTGGCGGGGCGCTTGAATCGCTTTCCCGCGCCTTTCGCCAAACTGGCTCTGGCGGTCCGCGGCGCCGGTGAACTGGCCGAGCTTGCCAATGTGCGACTAAGACATCACAACAGGATCATAGTGGGCATGGGCGAGGCCGGCCTGTGGACGCGCGTGCGGCCGGCGGCCTTCGGGTCCGCCTGGACCTACGTCGCGTTGTCCCAACATTCAACAAACGCCCCGGGCCAGGTCGACCTCGAGCGCGCAGAGCGCCTGAGACTTGCGGAACACGGCACCCTTCGAGCGATGGCGCTCGTCGGCGGCGAACAGGTCGTTCGTTCCCCTGGGCCTGACGTGTACAACCCTGTTTTTCATGCACGGGGAATGGCCGTTCAGTACCTGCCGTTGCCGGCGTCGTCGCTGGAAGAGGCACTGGCCGCCTGCGGCACGTTTGGAGTAACGGAACTCAGCGTGACCGCACCCTTCAAGCAGGCAATGGCCGCTGCCTGCAATACGCTGGATGACTTTGCAAGAGCGACCGGCGTAGTGAACACTGCAAAGCTGGCGGAAGACGGCTCCTGGCACGGCTGGAACACCGATGCACCGGCCACCATAGATGCGCTCGGCGGCCCCGAAGACGTGGCAGGACGCGCTGTTCTGGCCCTTGGTTCCGGGGCCACCGCGAAAAGCGTCGGCCACGCATTGACCCAGGCGGGAGCCAGGGTTGGATTCGCGGCAAGAACCCGGGGCCAGGAATTTCATGACAACGGCTTCATCCCCTGGAAAGACCGCGAAAAAAGGGAGCATGACATCCTGGTCAACTGCACGCCGCTGGGCTCCGACGGAAAATCCACGCCCTGGGACGACGAGGCTCCGACAACCGCAAAAATCCTGCTTGACGTCGCCATTCACACGGGCGGCCCCACGCCGCTTGCGGCCCGGTTCCTGCGGGAGGAGAAAAGGGTCGTGTCCGGGCTTGATTTCTGGTGCGCCCAGGGTGCGCTTCAGATGTCGATACTGTGCGAAGAGCCTTTTTCAGCCGGACACCTGCGAACGTGGATACAGGCATTGAAGATGGGCGGCGCGTCTTCGAGCGCCGGGCTGCCTTCGCCGTGCATTGCTTTGGTCGGGCTGAGGGGTTCGGGAAAAACCACTGTGGGCCGACGCCTCGCGGCACTGATGAAACGCTCGTTCATCGACACCGACAACGAAGTGGAAAAACGGCTCGATAGTTCGATTGCGACGCTTTTTCAGCAGGGAAGGGTCGAGGAATTCAGAAAAACCGAAAAAGAGGTCCTCTTGGAGGCATTACGGGACCCGGCCGCGGTGGTGTCGACCGGGGGCGGGTGCGTGGAGGACGGGGAGTCAGTCGCGGCCCTTGGCGGGGCGTTCACGATTTGGCTGGACGCCCCTGACGACGAACTCTTGGCCCGATGCGCTGGTTCAGGGCGCCCGCCCTTGACGGACCTTGCCCCCGCACGTGAGATTCAGGCAACGAGATCACGCAGGAATGGTCTGTACGCGGTATGCTCTCGCCTGGTTGTATCCACCGGGGAACTCGACACCGAGGCGGTTTGCGATGTTATCGAACACCTTTGGAAAAGGCTTCAGGATCACGACGTTCGGTGAGTCTCACGGCCCAGCGGTGGGCGTTGTCATCGACGGAGTGCTCCCGGGCATGGAACTGGACCAGTCGGTCATCCAGGCCGAACTCGACCGCCGCAGACCGGGCCAGGGGCCCGCGTCCAGCCCCCGGCGGGAACCCGATCACGCCGAGATACTGTCCGGAGTCTTCAAGGGCAAAACCACCGGGGCGCCCGTCTGCATCATCGTGCGCAACCGGGACGTAAGGTCCTCTGATTACGAGGATATCGCCGACCTGTTCCGGCCGGGTCACGGGGACTTCACATGGCTGGCCAAGTACGGCGTCAGGGACTGGCGGGGCGGCGGCCGCCTGTCCGGGCGCGAAACCGTTGGGAGGGTGGCGGCGGGCGCGGTGGCCAGAAAGGTCATAGGGGAACTGGGCATGACGATCACCGGGCACGTTGTCGAGGCCGCTGGGATCGGGGCGCGCGTCTTCGACCCTTCCCTCATCGAATCCAATGCAATGCGCTGTGGGGACCCCGAGGCGGCCGAACGGATGCTGGCGGCCGTCATGAACGCGGCTGACGCCGGAGATTCGGTAGGCGGGGTGGTGGAGGTCCGGGCCGAAGGCGTTCCGGCCGGCCTGGGCGATCCGGTCTTTGAAAAACTCGATGCGCGCCTGGCGGCTGCCATGATGTCGATAGGGGCGGTAAAGGGCGTTGAAATCGGCGACGGCTTCGCGGCGGCGCGCATGCGGGGCAGCGAGAACAACGACCCGAT
>JAADHL010000069.1 GCA_013151875.1 Deltaproteobacteria bacterium | reverse complement strand
TGGGCGCCAGCATTACACCCGCGATCATGTTCGGTCTAGCCTCCATCGCAAACGTAACGGGCGCACTTGTCTGGTGGCTCGGGCGCCGGCGGCGAGAGGTACCCAGGTGAGCGACCCCGGAATCGTTTCCACCACCCCTTCCCCGGCACCTCCCACCATCCTGGCGACACATGAGGACACCAATGCCAACGCCGCCCTCCTGAAGGGGGGCGAGATCCTGGCGGCCGTGGCCGAGGAGCGCCTGACCCGCCGCAAGTTCCAGCCCGGCAATCCCGTTCTGGCCATAGAGGAAGTCCTGCGCCAGGGCGGTCTGGCCCTGGAACAGGTGGACGAATGGCGGGCAACCGCTATCATTTCCTGCCCAGGGTCATGGGAACGGCATCAGTGGAAGGTGAGCATGACCTGTTCGGCGCGCCGCACAAGGCATGGTTGAGCCTGCAGGCCCGATTTCGCCTGGAGGGTCCGCTGGCGCGCGCGGCCGAGGCGGTGAATCGCGGCTCATTGAAACGACGCTACGGCAGACCGGTGCCGCTGGTGGACCACCACACGGCCCACGCCTTCTCCGCCTACCTGACATCGGCATTCGAAGAGGCGCTGGCGGTTTCCATAGACAACATGGGGGATGGGTATTCCGCCCGGGTGTTTCGCTGCCGATCGGGCAGGTGCGAGCCGCTTTGGGGCTCGGACGCGGTACAGTCGCCGGGTCAGTTCTATGGCGAGATCTCGCAGTTCCTGGGATTTCACGTCTTGAATGCAGGCAAGGTCACAGGTCTGGCCGCGCGTGGGGATCCGACGCGGGCGTACCCGATCATGGAAAAACTCTTCGGCCTGAACAGGGACTCCACCGGCTTCCGACTGGCCCCTTTGTGGACGAAGTCGAGAAAACGGGGACTGTTCAGGGACCTGTCCCGGTTCAGCCGCGAGGACATATCGGCCGCGGCCCAGAAGCGTCTGGAGGACGTGGTCACCGCATACGTGGAAAGGGCGCTGAGGGAAACCGGTGACAAACATGTGGTGCTGGCCGGAGGCGTGTTTGCAAACGTCCTGCTGAACCAGCGGATCTGGGATCTGCCCCTGGTTGAAGGCGTGTTCGTGCACCCGGCCATGACTGATCAGGGGATCGCTGTGGGGGCCGCCCTGGCCCACATGGCCGGGACCCATGGTCTGATGCCGCGCCCGATACCGCACGTGTACCTGGGACCCGAATTCACCCAGGAACAGATGGGTACGGCCATAGAACAGCTGGGCTTGGCCAGCGAGCGATGCCGCGATATCGACGCGCGGGTGGCGGACCTGATTGTGCAGGGCAAGGTGGTGGCCCGGTTCAGCGGACGAATGGAGTATGGTCCGAGGGCCCTGGGACATCGCAGCATCCTGTACCACACGGCGGATCCCGCGGTGAACGACTGGTTGAACGCCAGGCTGGACAGGTCCGAGTTCATGCCTTTCGCCCCCGCAACCCTGGCCGAGCACGCCGCGGACTGCTACCAGGACTACGGCCCCGGCGTGCGGCACACCGCCAGGTTCATGACCATGACCTTCAGATGCACCGAGGCCATGAAAAAGGCGTCGCCCGCCGTGGTGCACCTGGACGGGACCGCCCGGCCGCAGGTGGTGCACGAGGAAACATCGCCGGGTTATTACAGGATCCTGAAGCGTGTACACGAAAAAACGGGCGTGCCGAGCATCGTCAACACGTCCTTCAACATCCATGGCGAGCCGATCGTGTGCACCCCTTCCGACGCGCTGCGTTTATTCCGGCAAGGCCGGGTGGATGCCCTTGCGCTGGGTCCGTTCCTACTGATGAAATCGGTTCCTGGGGTCTGATGGTCGTAAATATCGTGTCATGGTGGGACCATCGATTGCAATCAACGCCACAGCCCAGAAGGCCGTTTGGCTGGTATCTATACCAAACGACTTGGAAATAGTGTAAAAGACTGTCCGGTTTTGCGGCGGTTCAGATGAACATCAGCATGGCTCGGTTCGGCAGGGACTTCAACTTTCAGGCCGCCGGCAAGTGGCTGATACTTGGGGTCACTGTCGGGATCGTGGCCGGACTGGGCGCCATGGCCTTCCAGATCGGTCTGCAGTGGCTGAAAGGCTACCTCCTGATCCAGACGGCCGGCCTGGGAATGCAGACGCCTGGTGGCGAAACGTCTGATTTCGTGTTTCCGGCAGGTGATTTCGTCCCCTGGCTGGTAGTGCTGCTGCCCGCGCTCGGCGGCCTCGTGTCTGGTCTGCTGGTCTATCGGCTGGCCCCTGAAGCCGAGGGACACGGGACCGATGCCGCCATCAATGCATATCACCGAAAACTGGGTCGCATCCGTGGTCGGGTGCCTATCATCAAGATGGTGGCGTCAATCATCACCCTTGGTTCCGGGGGTTCGGGTGGGCGCGAGGGCCCCATAGCGCAGATCGGGGCCGGTTTCGGCAGTTTCCTGGCCACGCGGCTGAAATTGAGCGTTCGCAGCCGCAGATGGTTGCTGGCCGCCGGCATCGGGGCCGGGATCGGCAGCATCTTTCGCGCCCCGTTGGCCGGCGCGCTTTTCGCGGCCGAGGTGCTGTATTCATCGGAGGAAGTGGAGGCCGAGGTGATCCTTCCCGCCACGGTAGCCTCCATCGTGGCCTATTCCGTGTACGCCAGCCGGTTCGGCTGGAGCCATATCTTTACGAACGCCGGCAATTATGGTTTCGACAATCCCCTTGAACTGCTGCCCTATCTGATACTGGCAATCGTGGTCGCCTTTGCGGCGCTGCTGTACGTAAGAACATTTTACGGCGTCAACACATTGTTCAAAAAGCTGAAGATCCCCAATGAACTCAAGCCCATGATCGGCGGCGCCCTGACCGGCGCCATCGCGCTGGTGCTCATCAAGACCACGGGTAACATGACCGACATGGTCGATGTTCTGGGAAGCGGATACGGAATAATCCAGAACATCATCACCAAGGACGGCATGGGAATTGGAATCGGCATACTGCTCCTTGTCTCGGTCGGCAAGATCGCCACCACGTCGCTGACCATAGGATCCGGCGGCAGCGGCGGGGTGTTCGGCCCGTCCATGGTCATAGGCGCCACTCTGGGAACCGCGGTCGGCGTCATGTTTCATCATTTCTTCCCGGGTGTCGTGCCCCATCCGACGACGTTCGCCATCGTGGGCATGGCCGGTTTCTTCGCGGCCGCGGCCAACACGCCGATATCCACGGTCATCATGGTCAGCGAACTTACCGGAAACTATGAACTCCTGATGCCGACCATGTGGGTGTGCACGCTTGCATTCCTGCTGGGCAAACGATGGTCCATCTACCATGAACAGGTTCGGTCCAAGACGGCGTCTCCCGCCCATTTCGGTGAACTGGCCAGCGAAATCCTGTCCGGCGCCCACGTGCGGGACGTCATGCACAAGGGACGAAAATTCGTCACCCTCAAACGGATGATGAACCTGAAGGATATCCTCGACATCACCGCGCATTCCCGTCAACGGATCTTCCCGGTCCTGGATCGCACGGGAAACCTGGTTGGCGGGTTCGGCGTCACGGACCTCAATCATGCCTTGCACCACGAACGGGCAAATCGCAAATTCACCACGGCCGGCGAGATGATGCAGTCCAATTGCTTCACGATCCCATTGTCGGCTTCCGCCAAACGCGCCCAGCGTCTGATGCGGAACAACCATGTCGAAGAGCTGCTCGTCGTGGAAGACGACAATCCCAAACATGTGGTTGGAATCATTACGGCCGCCGACGTGGTCCTCGCCTATACCCGCAAGCTCTCCGAAGCCCGCCTCAGCGAAGAAGAAGACGGGGACGGCCATGCCGTGGCTTGACGCGCCCTAATCTTTGTCCGCAGCCTTGCTCAACACGACGCCGGCCCCCTCGGACAAAAGCAGCACGCGATGGCCTTCACCACGCTTTTGAAACGCCGACTCCAGATGACGGGCGCGCCCCGGGTGCAGGGACAGCGGGGGCACGCTCATCCAGATCCCGCCCTCGTGGATGGGGATCACCTTTGCGGCGCCCAGGATGTCCGCGGCCGTCACGGCGTCTTTCGGTGACATGACTGTGCGTCTGCCGAGGATCCTGGTGCCCCCGACCGGGAGCAGGGCCAGCCCGAAAGGGCCGAAACGATCAGCGATCTTGTGCGCCACATCCTGATCCAGGCGCGCGTCACCGCCGAAAAAGACCCGCCCCCAACCGGGAAAATCCAGCACGAAATTGACCTCTTCCGGGCCTGGAAGCGTATGAGGCCCAGGCACCGCGTGCACCCGCACCGACCCGACCGAGGTTGATTTCCACGGGGCCAGTTCCTGCCAACCTTCTTTCGCGGCTTCCCCCAATACGCGCAAGGCGTCGGGTGGAAGGATCACCCTTTTCGGGGGAGGGGTCAGGGCACTCATGGCGGCGCGATCAAAGTGGTCCGGATGCAGGTGG
>JAADHL010000023.1 GCA_013151875.1 Deltaproteobacteria bacterium | reverse complement strand
CGAGATTGCGCCGGGGATCGCAATCAACCGTGTGACCGACGTGGCCTTGAAGGCGACCTCGGTCGTCCCGGCGGTTCAGGTGGTCGAGAGGGCCTACGGTCTGCTGGAGGTCCACGATTTCGACAAGGGCGAGGTGATGAAGGCGGGAAAGGCGATTCTGGACAGTCTGGACCTCGACGAAGAGGGTAGGATGAAGCCCAAAATCGTGTCGAACCAGATCATCAGGTCCATCGAGCCGTACCAGTCCCAGATCATCAACCGCAACTCGCAGGGCATGATGATCCTGCCCGGTCAGAGTCTTTTCATCCTGGAAACCGAGCCCGCCGGTTACGTTGCCTTCGCGGCCAATGAAGCCGAGAAGGCCGCGGACATTTCGCTGATACAGGTACGGCCGTATGGTTCATTCGGTCGTTTGTGGCTGTCCGGAACCGAGTCCGAGATCGACTCGGCCGCGGAGGCCTCTCTTGGTGTGTTGAATTCGCTGTCCGGCGTCTGACGGTGCGGCGAGATGGTGACCCTCGGAGGTGTTGAATGGCAGATGCTCTCGGAATGATCGAGACAAAGGGCTTCGTCGGAATGGTCGAGGCTTCGGATGCGATGGTGAAGGCCGCCAAGGTCGAACTGGTCGGTTACGAAAAGATCGGCGGCGGATATGTCACCGCGATCGTTCGTGGCGACGTGGCCGCGGTCAAGGCAGCGACCGAGGCCGGGGCCCGGCAGGCCGAGCGGGTGGGCGAACTCGTTTCGGTGCACGTGATCCCGCGTCCCCATGCGAACATCGACGAGGCTCTGCCTCTTGGGCGCCAGGGCGTCTGACGGGGCGACCTGAGGGCGGACTGTCGACCGGTTTTTGGTGGGTTGCGGGGCGTTTATTCCTGGATGCCCATATCCCCCGGTCAATATGTCCCGTCGGGGAGGCTTGAATGCTGATGGGAAAGGTGGTGGGGACGGTTGTCTCCACCCGTAAGGACGAACACCTGGGCGGTCTGCGTTTTCTGGTGGTTCGCGAACTGGACGGCGAACTGAAAGAGACCGGAGGCATGGTGGTGGCCGTGGATTCGGTCGGCGCCGGAACCGGGGAGGTCGTTCTATATGCCCAGGGGTCGGCGGCCCGCCAGACGTACCTGTCTCACGAACGACCCGTGGACGCCATCATAATGGCCATCGTGGACGAGTTCGAGGTGGGTGGCGAAAAACTGTACGTGAAGGAATAGTTGTTTCGACATGGCCCTGGACGAACAGAAGGTTTCGGCAATCGTCGAGGCGGTGATGGACCGCCTGAAGAAGGACGCCGTCGTCTCACCCGGCGCGCCCGCGATCTCGACCTCTTTGAGGGACACGGGCCGGGCGGGCATCTTTCAGGACGTTGACTCAGCCGTGGGCGCGGCCCGCGCTGCGTACCAGCGCATGGCGCAGACCTCGCTGGAGGTGCGCGCCGCCGCAATAAAGGCCATGCGGGACGTCACCATGGCCAACCTGGAGCAGCTTTCCAGGATGGCCGTGGAAGAGACGGGTCTGGGCAGGGTCGAAGACAAGATAGGCAAGAACCGCCTTGCCGCGCTGAAAACGCCCGGCCTGGAGATATTGGCCCCCAGGGCCTACAGCGGCGACAACGGCCTGGCCCTGGTCGAGAGGGCGGCGTACGGCGTGATCTGTTCGATAACTCCCTGCACGAATGCAACCGAAACCGTGATCAATAATTGCATCGGCATGATCGCCGGCGGCAACGCCGTGGTCATCAATCCGCACCCCACGGCCAAAAAGACCACCGTTCACTACATCCGCATGCTCAATGAGGCGATGACCGGCGCGGGCGCGCCCGACAACATGATCTGCACGGTTCCCGAGCCGACGATTGAGTCGGCCCAGAAACTCATGAGCCATCCAGGGGTGAACCTGGTCGTGGTGACAGGCGGACCGGCCGTGGTAAAGGCGGCCATGAGCACCGGCAAAAAGTGTATAGCGGCGGGGCCCGGCAATCCACCGGTCGTGGTGGATGAAACCGCGCGCCTGGACCGCGCGGCGCGGGGCATCATCGCCGGCGCCAGTCTGGACAACAACATCGTGTGCATCGTTGAAAAGGAGGTCCTGGCCGTAGAGGCCATCGCGGACAGGCTAAAGCAGGAACTCGTCCGCGCGGGCGCCTATTACATCAAGGACGCGCTGGTTCCTCGCGTAACCAAGCTGGTGATCGACGGCGAGCACGCCAACAAGGCATTCGTCGGAAAGAACCCCAGTGTCATTTTGCGCGAAGTGGGCGTGGACATCGGCGACGAAGTGCGCCTGGCCTTTTGTGAGGTGGATGAGGGACACCCGTTGGTCCAGGTGGAACAGTTGATGCCCATAATGCCGTTTGTCCGGGTGAGGAACGTGGATGAAGCCATAAACACCGCTGTCAGGGTCGAACATGGATTCAGGCATACAGCGGTGATGCATTCCCTGAACATCGAGAACCTGCACAACTTCGCCCGCCGGGCCGATACGTCCATCTTTGTAAAGAACGCGCCGTCGTCGGCCGGGTTGGGGCTGGACGGCGAGGGGTACACATCCTGGACCATTGCCAGTCCCACGGGCGAGGGACTCACCACCGCCCTCAATTTTACGCGCGAGAGGCGGTGTACTTTGAAGGACTACTTCCGCATTGTATAGGCCATGGGCCCGGCGCCCATCGCATGCATGCGGCGAAGGCGGGAATTGAGCCTGATCAGGCCAAATCTGAAGCCGTCTTTTCTGCCTTTGGGCGGCGTGGAGGCCTTTGCCGGCGTGGAGGTGCAGGGTATTCCGCGTGGGATGGTCACCGTGGATGCCCTGGTCAAGAAGGCGGCTGCGCGAGTCGTGCTGTCCACCCCAGTTACACCGGGGAAATTCCTTGTGCTGTTCGACGGCAGCGTGGCCGAGGTTGAGGAGTCCTTTTCCCAGGCGGAAGTGACCGCCGGGGATCAACTGATTGACGGGTTCATGCTTCCGTACGCCCATGAACAACTGGAACCGGCTGTTTTCGGGGTCCATCCTCCCGGATCGGATGGGGCCATAGGCCTGGTCGAGACCGCCACCTCGTGCTCGGGCATCCGGTCGGCGGACGCCGCCCTGAAGGCCGCGAAAGTGGATGTTCTGGTGCTTCATCTGTCGGTCGGCATCGGCGGCAAGTGCTATTACGCCTTCAGGGGCGAACTGTTCGATGTTCAGGCGTCCGTGGAGGCCGCCGCAGGGGCGTTGGATGGCTGCGAAACCCTGCTGGGCACCGAGATTATCGCCAGACCACACCCAGATTTCATCGCCGCGTTGGGGGTCTGAGCATCACCGGGTTTGCGCGCGCTTTATCGACGTGGAATATCCGTTATCCTTCAACGGTTCCGTCTTTCGGACTGGAACATGACGGTCGCCTGGTCTAACATGGACATTCGCTGAGGACTCACAGCAACAAGGGAGGAACAATGCAGAATATCGGTGTCAACCCCAGCTCGTACGGACTCGACAAACATGGAATTCGCATGGCCCGCGTGGTTCACTGGAACCTGGGAACAGCGGCCTTGATTGAACATGCTCTGGGCCACAAGGAGGGTTCCCTGGCCGCGGGCGGGCCCCTGGTGGTTCGCACGGGCGCCAGGACGGGGCGGTCGCCCAACGACAAATTCGTGGTGCGTGACGCCCTGACCGAGAACAAGGTCCTGTGGGGCTCCGCGAACCGGCCCATGGACCCGGAGACGTTTGACAGGCTTTACCAGCGGGTGCTGGCCTACCTGCAGGACAAGGACCTGTTCGTTCAGGACTGCTTTGCCGGGGCTGATCCGAAACACCGTATTCCCATCAGGGTGGTCACCAGGTATGCGTGGCACAACCTCTTTGCCAGGCAGTTGTTCGTAAGGCCCGATTGGACCAGGACGGGCGACCATGTGCCCGAGTTCGTGGTCGTGTCGGCTCCCGGTTTTCAGGCGTTGCCCGAAATGGACGGCACCACCTCGGACGCCTTTATCGCCGTGTCGTTCAGTCGCCGCCTGATCGTTATCGGCGGGACCGAGTACGCTGGCGAGATGAAAAAATCGATCTTTACCATCATGAATCTGCTGCTGCCCGAAAAGGGCGTGCTAGGCAGATTCATGATGGTAAAGATCGATTTTT
>JAADHL010000184.1 GCA_013151875.1 Deltaproteobacteria bacterium | reverse complement strand
TCACCAACGTCGCGTACGCCCTGGCGATGGCAAGGGGAGTTGCGCGCATGTCACCCTGGCCCACGGACGTGTTCAGGGTGAAGCCGGGCTGAAAACCTCTTTTTCTTTCCCGGTACCAGGCCTCGCTGGGCATCAGCCCTCTGCTCTCCGAAATCTCCACCCCGGTCTTTTCGCCGATTCCAAAGTAGTCGCGACCGTAATGGGCCAGCGTGTCAATGCCCAGGGCCTCCGCAGCCACATAGAAGAAGACGTCGCACGAGGCCGCCAATGCCGGTATCAGAGTCAGCTCGCCGTGGCCGCTCCGCTTGTGGCACCGGAACTTGTGTCGCTTGTACCAGTAGAACCCCGGACAATCGACCTTGGTATCGGGGGTGATCACGCCTTCGCCGAGCGCTGCCATGGCGGTCACCATCTTGAACACCGAACCGGGAGGGTAAGCGGTGAGCGCCTTGTTCATCCTCGGCGAAAATATGGGATCGGCTTTGACGCGTTTTTCGCCCTCGGGACGGATGACCGACGGTTCCGGGTCGAACGAAGGCTGACTGTACATCGCCAGGATCTGACCCGTGTCCACGTCCATGGCCACCAGGGCCCCGGAATTGTATCTGGACAACGCGTCGTGGGCCACCTTCTGAAGCGCCATGTCTATGGTCAGCCTGACGTCATGCCCGCTTGACGGCGAAAAGGACTCGATGTCCTTGAAGGGGGCGGGCAGGTCTGAAGGCTGGATCCTGCGACCGCTTGCGCTGCGCACGAACACGTATTCGCCGGGCGTGCCCCTCAGATGCGAGTCCAGGGCCCTTTCGATCCCGGATCGGCCGATCGAGTCGCCGGGTCTGAGACGTCCCTTCGACCCCTTGACCTCCTTCGCGGTCACCTCGTTCACATAGCCCACGTCGTGAGCAGTGTACTCGCGCGCCGGATAGTGTCTGACGGACCTGGATCTCAGCGAAAAGCCGGGTAATTCGTGGAGGTGAGACTGTACAACCGCCCTCTGGTCCTCCCAGGCGCGGCCGCACCTGGTGCATACCAGCTTTCCCCTTCCTGGATCGAACGCCATCCTGGTCATGTCAAAGGGACACCGGTCCCCTATGAGATTCGATTTCGCCAGGATCCTGTGAAAGCCGCGCCGGCCTTTTCTGTCCTTGAGGACCTTGGCCAGCAAGGCATCACCGTCTTCCGGGGAAAGGATCCCCAGATCCACCAATCTGTGGACCTCACCAGTCGGGTCCCGCACATACCGGGGCACCAGCATGAGGTCCGAAACCTCCACGTCAGTGGCCAGCACTTCCCCGTTCCTGTCCCTTATGACGCCCCGCGTGGCCGGCAGGCGGATCCTGACCACGTGGGAAAGTGTGGCAAGGTTGTCGTAGCGATCCCCCTGGATGATCTGGAGCTGGAAGAAACGCGCAATCAGGATGATGAACGCGAGGCCCACCACTATCAGGGCCCATCTGAAATGGGTGCGGTACTCGATCAACTCGCCCCTGAGACCGATCATCAACCAACCCGGGTTAAAGCCTCAACAGCGAGCCGGTGTACCTGCGCCCCTGAATGCGTCGATCGATGAAACGAAAGAACGGGACCAGCACAAGCCCCGCCAGCGAGGTCGTCAGGATATGCTGCACGGCGCCCACGAAGACCATTGAATACTGGGTGAGGTTGCGGTCAAAGACTATCGAGAACAGGAATACCAGCAAAATGTCCAGCGTCGAGCAGACAAGGGCCACCGCCACCAGAGGCAGGGGGCTGAGCACCTGGAACCTCTCGGCCAGCCCCCTGGTCACCAGATAGATGATGCCCATAATCTCCATGTTCATCCCCAGGACGCCGCCGGGCGTGAATGAATCGGCCACAAAGCCGATGATGACCGCGGTCACGAACCCGCCGAAGCGCGGCGAGGTGGCCGCCAAGTATATCGCGGCCAGCAGGGCCACGTCGATGGAGTACGCGCTCAATCCCAGCACGTTGAGAACCGGAGTTTCCAGGGCGAACAGAACAAAGACCGTGATCGTCAGGACGATGTATCTCAAAGGTTTTCTCTCCTGCTTCCAAACGACTTTGAGTGCTCTCTCACTTTCATTCGGCTTTCCAGGCCACGTTTTTGTTCTCTTCGCGGGCTCACGCCCACGCCGGCGCACTTGCGCCGGTTGTCTCTATAACCGCAGCCAGCGCTCTTTCACTCCCCCGAGGGAACCTTTTTTGCCAACACCATAGCGTGCTCCACGGTCGCGGGATTGACCGCCAGGACCACGTCGTACTCGGTAAACGGCCCCTTCTGACGGGCCTTGTCCGGCTCGGCCACGTATCCAATCTCGATCCCCCTGGGGAACACCAGGTCGTGTCCCGAAGTCTGGATGACCGCCCCGTTCTCCAGAGGCTTTTCGGTAACCGACACCTGCAGAATGGCCTGATATCCATCCGAATGGCCGTTGCCGAGGACCATGCCCAGCACGCCCCTCCCCAGGACCTCGCAGGCCACGCGGCTTCTTTTGTCCGCCAGCAGCATGACGTCGGCGTAACCGCCCGCCACCTTGACCACGCGCCCCAGCAGGCCTTCCGGCGTCACCACCGCCATGTCCCTGGATGGAGCGACACCCTCGCCAGGCTCTATCGACATGCGATTCACGCGATAGTAGGGGGTGAGTTCGCGCCCCACCACCCTTGCCGCCACCATGTCCAGTCCCTTCAGGCTCTCCTTGAGGCCCAGCAGCCGTCTCAGGCTACGATTCTCCACGGCCAGCCGCTTGGCCACCAGGGCCTCGCTCAACAGGCGTTCGTTTTCCTGCGTCAGCTCACGATTGGACTCCTGCACACCAGCAGGAAGTAGTTTTCCAGCAGTTCCCCGCCCCAGCCCACAAGTGAATTGACGGCGGATTGCGACACGCCGGCCAAGGATATGGCCATTCGTTCGACCAGGGTCGTGCCCCTCCCCCTGCGGCCGTGCAGGTACATCAGCAACAGCGGCAAGGTCATGAGCACCGCCACGCTGACCCCGAATCGATGTCTGTAAATCCAGTCTCTCAAGGTATCGACTTATCTCTTTGCGGAATCCCGTCCCCGATGCCGACGGTGTCGTCTTCGTCAATCGACTGAAGACTTCCTGATCAGTACTTGATTGTGCTGATCTTCAGCAGCCCTATATCGTCCAGCACACGGCCGGCGCCCAGGACCACCGATGCAACGGGGTCTTCGGCCACCATGACCGGAAGGCCCGTCTCCTCGCGGATCAGCACATCAATATTTTTGAGCAGGGCCCCACCCCCGGCCAGCATGATTCCCTTGTCGACAATATCCGCCGACAGTTCAGGGGGCGTCCCCTCCAGCGCCTGCCGCACCGCCAGGACGATCTGGTTCAATGGCTCGAACAGGGCCTCACGTATCTCGTCCGAGTTGACCGTGGCCGTCTTGGGCACCCCCTGGGCGATGTCCCGTCCCTTGACCTGCCTGGTCAGGACCTCTTCGAGGGGATAGGCGTTGCCCAGTTCGATCTTGACCTGCTCCGCGCTGCGGTCCCCCACCAGCATGCCGTACTTGCGCTTGAGGTGCTCCTTGATGGCGTCATCCATTTTGTCGCCGCCCACCTTCACGGACCTGCTGTAGACGACGCCGGACAACGATATCACTGCCACCTCGGTCGTACCGCCACCGATGTCCACGATCATGTTGCCCACGGGCTCGGTAATGGGCAGGCCGGCACCGATAGCGGCCGCCATGGGCTCCTCCATCAGGTAGACCTCGCGCGCGCCGGCCGATTCGGCCGATTCCCGCACAGCCCGCCTTTCAACCTCGGTGATCCCGTGGGGAATGCAGATGACGATGCGGGGTCGGACCAGGGTCCTGCGATTGTGAGCGCGCGTGATGAAGTACCTGAGCATCGCCTCGGTGACCTCGAAGTCGGCGATGACCCCGTCCTTCATGGGACGAATCGCGTTGATTGTTCCGGGCGTGCGGCCCAGCATGTCCTTTGCCTCGCGTCCGACGGACAGGACACGCCTGGCGCCCCTCGGGTCCATGAACACGGCCACGACGGAAGGCTCGCAGGACACAATTCCCTTTCCCCGCACGTGCAGGAGGGTGGTTGCGGTCCCCAGGTCGATCGCGAGATCGTTGGAGAACAGTCCGTAGAGCCAGTCGAAAAGCATCGAAAACCATCTATGTCGCCGGGACGCCGCCCGGCAAAATCGGTCATTATTATCACGAAATCAGGGGGATCACCAATTCACGGGTGTGGGGCAATCCGCGCTGTCGCGCCCATTGCCGCCAATCGTCAACCGCCGATCATTCGTCGTTGAGTCCGGATTGGAATCCCAAGCGCATACTGCCGGCTGACGCCACGTATTGAATTACAGTGGAACTGCTGATACGTTGTCTCAACCTTGAAGGCATCCCTTCCGGGAGGTGTTGAGATGGTCCGGTGGTATCCAGTGGCGCTGTTCGCCTTGATGTTAGTTGCCTGCATCAGGCTGCCTTCCGACAGGAAAGGCAGCGAGCCCAGGGTAAAAGAGGAGGTAAAACTGCCTCCGAGGCCCGACCTGGCCGTGAAGCCGGTGGCAGAAAAATACCGGGATGGGGCGTTGACGGTTGCCGGATTTCTGAAGCACGCGAAGTCCCTGAACGGCAAAGAAGTCACCCTGAGGGGCTACGTGTATTCGATCAAGTCCTGCTCCAAGGAAGAAAAGGTCTGCTCGACAGTTCCTCACCTGGTCATCGTGGACGATAAATCCAGGTCCAGGGTACATGTGCTTGCAGTCAGCGATCCCCCGGCAGACGTGCTCGAAGGATACCCCGTGGGAACCCGGCAGACGCTCAAAGGAAAGGTGGCCATGTGGTCGCCAAACGGCAGGTTGATCGACCTGGACGGGATCCTGGTGATGCCGCCGAAACCGAAACCCGCCGAAGATGAAGTAGCGAAGAAAAAGTAGTTTTCAGGCCACGGATTTCAGCAACGCCGCGCCCATCATTACCGGCTCGCCGACTCGCGGATGAAGGGGCTTCCATTCGCCCGGCTCGAGGGCCAGCACCACGGTCGAACCGATGTTGAAAACCCCCAGATCGTCTCCCTTGCGGACCGGCAGAGCGGGATTGAACGGCGTGACCCCGGACAGGTTGCCACGGTTGCTCACCACGTCACAGTATGCCACGGACATGCGACCGACTCCGGTGGCGCCGACCATCACCGCCGCCACGGTGCCGAAACGGGTCCGCATCACTGTATCGATCCGTTCATTGCGGCACAACAGACGGTCCACCAGACCCGCCGCGCGCGGAGCGACCGTATAAAGCCGGCCCGGCAGGTAAACGCATCGTTCGACCTCGGCGTCGCACGGGAAGTGAACCCGGTGATAGTCCCTCGGACTCAGATAAATCGTGATGAACGGCCCACCCTCGAACCGCTCGCACAATGCCTCGTCCCCAAGCAGTTCCGCAAGGGGATAGGACATGCCCTTGGCCTGGATCGCCAACCCACGTTTCACCGTGCCGGAGGCGATCACCCTGCCGTCGCACGGCGACACCAGGACGTCAGGGTCGGGGTCGACCTTGCGCGCGCCGTCCTTCAATCGCCTGGTAAAAAAGTCATTGAAGGTCGAAAAACCCTCCCGCGGGACATCCACCTCATCCATGCGCACTTTGTAGGCAGCGCAGTAGGTCCTGATCAGGCTGGACATCACCAGAGGGGGAAAGCGCACCTGAGAGAGGCGGCCCATGTTACGGGACAAGCGGTTGCCGGACGAGGCCCTGTAAAAGATTCGGGTGAGCGCTTCGACCGACTGTCTTGCTGGCCGTTTCAATGGGGCTCCCCTTCGAATTCACGGGCATGCTCACGCGGCCCGCTTGAATCCGCTATCCCTTCAACACACCCCTCACGCGCTCCGCGTCGAAACCCACCATTTGTCCATAGGCGGTGATACGCTCGAGCAGAAGCGACGGGGTGACCCGCTCGAAGCTCTTTGGACCAAACCCTTCCACGCAGAACGATGCAACCACGGTTCCGACTGCCAGCGCCTCGACGATCGCATCGCCGTCGTACTCGCCCAGAAGGTCCAGGTAGCCCAGGGATCCGCCGGCGAAGCAGTCTCCAGCCCCTGTGGGGTCGATCACCGACGCGACGGGGAAAGCGGGGAAAAGCCTGATCGCCTTCTGGGTAAACAACGTGGCGCCGTGCTCGCCCTTCTTTACGACCAGAGAACCAACCCCTGTATCCAGGAGCTTGTCCGCCGCGGCCATTATGGTGCGCTCGCCCGACAGCATCAGCAGTTCGTCGTCGTTCAGGTAGAACAGGTCCGTTTTGGGCAGAAGCCTCTCCAGACGGGAACGATGTCCGTCCCCGAGCCAGATCTCGATCGTGTCCAGACCCACAAGACGGGCCCCACTGGCCTGGGCCATTACAAGCCCCTGCAGCGACGGTTCGATGTTGCCCAGAAACAGCACGTCCGGGTTTCTCAAGGCCTTTGGAATGACGGGGCTGAACTCGGCAAAGACGCCCAGCTCCGTCTTGAGTGAATCCCTCCCCTTCATATCGTCATGGTAGCGACCGTGCCAACGGAAGGTGCGCCCCGCCTTGCGCACCAGCCCGGAAGTATCCACCCCGCGGCCTTCAAGGAAGGCCATGTCGTCTTCCAGGAAGTCCTCGCCCACGACACCCACCAGAGATGGACGCGTGAACAGGCTGGCGGCTGCGGCAAACCAGGTCGCTGAACCCCCAAGCACCTCGACGGGCTCTTTTCCGGGAAGTTCGATCACGTCGTAGGCAACGGAACCAACGCAAAGCAGACTCACTGTTACTTCCTCGGGTTTCAGGCAAGATACTTGGCCACAAGTGGTCCCAATCGCTTACGCGTCTCGGCAGGCACCAGGGCCGGGTCCGTCATTATCGCGCCATCCAGCGCCTGGGCGCAACCACATTGGGGCATATCCCCGCCTTCCGTCAGGAC
>JAADHL010000167.1 GCA_013151875.1 Deltaproteobacteria bacterium | reverse complement strand
TTGGATGCATTGATGCTCAAGCTGGACATGGTGGACCAGGTCTTCGATCGCGCCATGGCCTATTGCGGCCCGGATTCAAAGGACAGGAATGAAGCTGAGTGTGTTGCCGCCGCGCGCAGGTTCGCCGGCCTCCTGAGGACGGACCTCGCGGACAAACTGCTCGGCTCCTTGATTAGCGCAAAGGAGGTATCGCCCGAAGCCCTGCTTGAAAGTGCGGTTCTGTCCCTGAGGACGGGCGCAACCAAATCCGCCGTGAATGCTGCCATGAGGGCCGCGCAATCCATCAAATCACCTTCCGGCCTCATAGGCCGAATTGGCCCCCTGTTTTTCCAACGGGCCACGTCCCGCGACTATCTGGCGATCCTGGAACATCTGCACGCGCGCAAGGGCATGTCCCGCAACGCCGACCTGCTGTTCGAGATGGGACGCGTCCGCCTGGCTGTCGGTGATCGTAAAAAGGGGCTGAAGGAACTCAAGGCCAGCGCCCGTATTGCAAAGGGTACGCTGGCCAGGGTGTATCGGGAACTCGCGGTGCGCGGGGAAAGACGCGCCGCCGTGAATGTCGTCAAATCAGCCGGCGATGATGCGATATCAGGAATGCGTCAAAGCGACCTCCGTGACATCTGTCTGGACCTGATTCGCACGGGATACAAGAAAAAGGCGACAGGTCTGCTGTCACGTTATCGCGCGGCCAACAAGGGAATCGAGGCGGCCGACGAGATCCTGGGCAGGGTCTATCAGGAAATGGGCTGGAACCGGGAATCCATCAGCTCGTTTGAAAAGGTGCGTCCGGCCAATGTGACCGATGATGGGCGAACCGCTTGGCTCAAGGCGTACTTTGCCGTCGGGAATCGTGTCGATGCAATCAAGATCGCCGCCCGGTTCGTCGAATCCGAACAGGCGCGAGGCCAGGATGAACGGACATCCAGGTCTTTGGCCGGTATGGCGGGCCTCCTTGTGTCCGAGGGCATGGCCCCGGACGCTGCGGTGTTGTTTCAAGCGCCCGGTCGTTTCGGGCGGCTCCCTCCGGCCCTGAGGCTGACCCTTGCCACCGCGCATGCGCGGGACCGCTTTCCAGCGCATATCGAAAAGGCCAGGCGCATGTTCCTTGACACCATCATGAAAATGGCCGTCCTGAGCGACGAGGCCGTCCAATATCTTAGGTTCGAGACCAGAAAAGGAACGGCTGAAGACCTTCTGCGCGCAATACATGATCAGGTGAAGAGCCCCGTCATGCTGGAAGCCGCATGGACCCTGTCGTGCCTGGCCGATCTTGCTGGGGCCGCGCCCAAGGGATTCGACAAGATACCGGCCTCATTCGACTTCGCCAATGAAGCCACGGCCGGCGCACGGGCCCTGTTCCGTTGCGGGCGGTGGAAGGACTCGTACAAGGCGGCCATGAGGTCCCTGGACTTCGATCAAGCCGCCCCGACCCGTGAAATGATGGTTGAAACCGCCGCCGTTTCCGCCGAGATGGCCGGATTGAAAGGGGCCGCGGGCAAGATCCACGACAAGGTCGTCAGCCTTACCGACGACCTTATGGCCAGGAAGCATCTTGACGGCATCGTCACCCTGATAAAAGGGGATTACCAGGGATTGTATGACCTGTTCGCGGAGTTGGCCGACCAAAGCCCCATGGATGGCCGTCAACAACTCGCCGCGGTGGAAGGCGCGCTGTGGGAGGGTGATGCGGGGCATCTCGACAGATCCTCCACACTGACAATGAAGCGGGCCGAAGACAGGCAGGAGGCGGCGTTCAACCTGAGCGCCCTTTTTGAACGCGGGCTGCGTCAGGACCTCTCCGTGAAACCACTGACATCCCTTTCAAAGGCATTTGCCGGTGACAGGTCCATCGCCAGAAGACTGACCGGTTATGCCTTGATGTCCGGTGACGATCCGAGGGAAATCCAGGCTGCCCGCGCCTATATCAAGGTGTTTTCCACGGATTCGGACCTGTCGTGGCTGGTAGGCAAGGCAGCCGATTCCCTGTCCGTGGTTGCGGTGGACGAGTTTCTGGGGCGAATCAATGAATTGCCCGCCGGCGTGGATTCAGCCGGCGCTTTCTTCAAAGTCGGCCTGATGTATCTTCGGATAGGGCGCGAGGATGAGGGATTTCATCTGATTGCACGTGCGTTCAACCTCACCCGAGACGCCCGCGAGTTCCTGTCCACCCTGGCATGGTCCGCGCTGGTGGACCCGGATGTCCCTGCATCCCTGCTGAGAAGCGCCATTGCGGGCAACCCGAAGGCTATGCGCATTGCGGCTGACCTGCCCCTGGTTTCAGCGGCCCGCTGCCTGGATACGGCCCAGACCGGAGGGGATGTCCGCAGATGTGCGGCTTCCATTGTGGAACGTAGGCGATACCTGGGCGTTTCCATACTGTTGGGCGCCGCAAGGAAGGCCCTGCTCACCGGACGCGACCTGGTGGGCCTCGAACTGTTGAAAAAGGCCGTCACCGCTGATCGATCCCGCGTGGTGGGCACGCATGTCCTGGACGTCATAGTGTCGCTCGTCTGGCCGGGCAAGGATATGGAAGGGGGGCTCAGGCGAAAGTTCGGCAGACTGGGGCTGGACATCCTCGACGCCAGGGCGTCAACCTCTGCAATTCAATCCAATGTGGCATACCTGGCGCACCTCAAGGACCTCGCCGGTGACACGGCGGGTGGGGTGCGAGCCTACGAGAACGTCATAGCCCTGTCCCCGTCGCAGGCGGGGTTCAGAAACAACCTGGCGTACATGCTGTCCATCAGGGACGTCGACCTTGAACGCGCGGTCCACGAGGCCCGTGTCGCGCGCATTCTGTACAGCCGCAACGCCTCTTTCTACATGGAAACCGAGGCATGGGCCGAATATCTCCGGAACAGGCCTCAAAGGGCCGAAAGCCTGCAGGAAACCGCCAGGCGACTGTGGTCGATGGATCAGGGGGGCGGCCTGGCCGAGTCCTTCCTGCACCTCGGCAGAATCCGTGAGGCCGTGGGTAAAGACACTGGCGCCGTCAGGGCCTATCGTAGGGCCTTTCTCGCCGAACCATTCGAAAGACAGGGACGCGAGGCCCTGATGAGGTGGAGGATGCTCCGGGCACGTCGAGCCGCCTCTGGGCCGAATTCCAATGTCGATGATTGACAGGCAAAGGGTAGGGGAGGGCATTCGATGACAAAAAGAATAGTCACCGGAATCATACTGGCCGCCGTGGTGCTCGGGGTCGTGGGGTTCGGGCCGTTCTGGCTCCTGGCCCCCCTCCTCTGGCTGGCGGTGCTGGCGGCCCTGCACGAGTTCCTGGGCCTGCAGGACGGCGTACTGGACCCCATGGACCGTGCAATAGGGGTCCTTGCCGGCGCCCTGCTGCTGTCGATCGTGTCCTATTATCCCAGTGAAACACTCATGCCCATGCTGATCATGACGCTGGCGATCCTCAGCGTTGTACTGTTGCTGTATGTCCTGTTCCGACCCGGCGCGATAGAAACCGCCGGTCCGCGAGCCTCCACCCTGTTGTCAGGCCTGATGTACGTGGCCCTGCTCGGTTCGTTCGCCCTGATGATCGCCCGACCTGAAACCGGTCCCAAGGGGCGCATCGTTCTGCTCATGGTGGCGGCGGTCACCTGGTTGAACGACACGATGGCCTTCTTTGGTGGAAAGCTCATGGGCAAACACCGCCTGTACCAAAAGGTCAGCCCGAACAAGACCTGGGAAGGTTCGGTGACAGGACTGGCCGGCAGCGTTATCGGCGCTTTTATCATCAAGTGGGTTTTCGTAGACCTCATGCAGGTAGTGGAAGTCTGGTCCATGCCGGCCTGGCAACTGGTCGCGTTCGCGGTTGTCGGGGGCGCCCTGGGTCAGGTGGGCGACCTCGTCGAATCCGTGTTCAAGCGCAGCTATGGCGTGAAAGATTCCGGCGCCATAATACCCGGACACGGCGGCATGCTGGACCGCATCGACGCCTTCCTGTTCGTGGCCCCGTTCGGATTCTTCTTTTTTTACTTCGTTTAGTCCTTCAGATCCCACTTGAAACTTTCGCCCGCGACAATGGTTATGGATTCGGACCAGGTAAGGGGCCGTTTCAAAGAGCGGGCAACCAGACGCCATGAGCCTGGTTCGATATCGGAAAACGTCACCTTGTCCCCTGGCAGGACCACTCCGAGGTC
>JAADHL010000100.1 GCA_013151875.1 Deltaproteobacteria bacterium | reverse complement strand
CCAGGAACTTTCCCAGTGGAGGGAGGCAGCGCGCAGGGTGTCCCGATCCCGTTGGCTGCGGTTGGACGTATGGGCCGTCAGCAACGAGCAGCTCGCAAGGCTGGGGGCCGATTTCAGGGACGCCGCGCCTGGGAGGGTCAAGGTCAGTTTCGCCGCCGTGTGGCACGTGACCCGCGCCAACGACACCCAGAAAACCGCCTACCAGAGCGTGCTCGACGCCATGGATCCCGTGTGGACATTCTATGCCGCCAGACTGCTTTCGCCCGTTCTGGCGGACATGCTGGCGCCTTTCCGCTATCTCGACGAAATGCCCGGCGACCCGTCCGGCCTTTCCGACTCAGGCGGCTGGGGTTCACCGTTCTTCCAGACCTTTATGGAGAGTTGGGAGCAACACCGGGTTCCAACGATACCCGGCCTGTCTTTTTCGGCGATCCCGGTCCGCCTGGCCCCGAATTCCAGCCTGATGAGACGCGTGGGAGGGACGAATCACAGTGGCGACCTGTATGTCGTTGGACCGGGGGAATGCGAGCCCATTACGGACACTTCCCCAGACAGGCTTTCCGTGGAAACGAACCATGCCGGCGTCCTCATGACCGGGCCTTGCCATGTCCCCGACAGCGCCGACGCCATTGCCTTCATCCCACATCCACCGGGGATGAACTCGCTGAAACCCGACTGGATTCGGACCGTGGCCGCGGACAGCCTGACCGTTCTTGAAGTGGGTCTATTGCCGAACGACCTGACAGGTTCCTACCTGAGGTTGAGCCTCAGGGTCCAGGACATTACCGTGACTCTTCTGGACCGCGACGCTGATGTCGTCGCCCGCGGCCGGGCCGATCTGTCGTATTTTCACTCCAGACCGCACCGGCCGGGCGGCGATTTCCAGGACGGACCGTCCACAGAGCGAGATGGACTGTACTGACATCCAATTCCGCACGGATCCGGCTCTCGACTTGACTCCATCGGCGCGGTAGAGTCGATTCTGGGCCGGATGCCGGTTCAGGTCCGGCATTGCACTGCTTCCAGGGACCATGTTGTTACGCAAGGCAATTTCAACATTCGTTTCGGGTTTCATGAAAACGGACCTGGAGCTCGCCCTCCTGGAGGATGGGGGCAAGCAGGTACTGAAAAAAGACTTGCAGCCAGGTTCATCGTCGGAAAGGCTGGTCGAAATGTACCGTTCCAGGGGGCTGGCGGCTCGGGTTGTGGGCGAAAGTGACGAACGCGGCATCAACCCAGCACCCGACCCGGCTTCGTGGTCGTCGCCCGATCGATTCGTGCTGGCCTCGCCCGACACGCAAACGCTGGACGAGGCAGTTGAGCTGGCGCTGATCGAAATGGACCCGTCCGGCGACTCGATGCGGCGTTCAGCGGCCCGGGAAAGGCTGGGAAAGCTCCTCGGCTATCCCCCATGCTGCTGCGCGTTCTACTCGGACCTGGAGGCCCGAGACGACGCAGAGGCGTTCCATGCCGCGTTCAGGGGAACCAGCGGCAGGATCAGCGGACACAACCTGTTCACGGGGCTGCACGCCATTTCGGTCATCTCGCACTCGCCGTGTTCGTTTGCGTGCCGTCCTTCGCGCGACCTGTCGATGCGAATCCTGAAGATCTTAGGCGCCGTTTCCCCAGAAGGACGCGATGCCTTCGAGTACCTGTGCTCCCTTCCTTTGCTCTACATGGATGCTTCAAGGAGGTTCCTGCTTCAGGGCGTCATGGACGACGAGGGCGCCGTCCGGTATTCCAATGTCCATCCCGCCCACTTCGTCACTGGACGGGACGCCACGGATGTCGCGATGCTGCGCCTGTTGAAGAGTGGAGACCGTCTGTCCCTGACCCCTGCCCGCCTCAAGGTCTGGAAGGGACGCAGACTCGTATGGAATCTGGACCTGAGGTCGTCCCTCAGGCTTCCGCTCCTTCTGTCGCCGGGCCGGGCCCTTTCGAACAGGCGAATCAGGGTCGCTCTGGTTGAATCCAGCCTTCCGGATGCCCACGACCTGTTCGGCAACATGCGATTGTCCCTCATGGCCGGCGACCTCAAGACGAATGGCCACGTGGTACGAAATTACGCGGTTGAAACCGGACCCGAGGGCATTGATTCTCCGACCTGCGATGCGCTTGCCCAGGACCTTGCCGACCAAGGGATCCATGTGATCGTTTTCTACCGCTTCGCGCCCGGTCAGCTTGTGGCGTCCATCCGGCGGGCCCTGCCCAACGCCCGCCTCCTGCTGACGGAAAGCGGCTTGCCGTTCGGGGAATCGGGGGGCATCAGGATTGTGGAGACCGGCAGATTGGCGCTGCCCAGGTTGATCGACGCCATGTCCGCCGACGCCGGCCCGCCGCCCACGGTCGAACCGGTCATGTACGCCCCTTTCGACCAGCCGTTCGCCCCGGACCTCCACCGCCGCCGCGTCAGGCCCAGCCTCTTGTCTTCCGGGCCCCTGAAGCACTGGGAGGTCCTTGGGCGCCTGTCGTGCCCCTACCGACGGCACGTGGCCTCGAACCCCTGTTTTGAAGGTGTCGATCTGGATGTTGACGGCGTACACGCCAGGGGCTGTTCGATGTGCTCGTTCAGGACCAAGGGGCCTACCCGCAAGGGGCCCACCCGGATTGATGCCGCGGACTGGTCCGAGGCCATCCGCCGTCAGATCGCGTGGATAAGAAGGCGAAACAAAGGGGCGGATCACTTCCGCATTGTCGATCACTTCGGCTTGCAACACCTTGGCACGCTGCTGGAGCGCCTTTCCTTTCACGGCCCAAAAGGATTGACCCTGTTGCTGGACGCGCGGGCGGATCACATCCTTGGAAGGAACGCAGGGTGGAAATCACTGATCGAGTCCGCCAGGGCCTCCAAGACCCGCCTGGACTTCACCTGCGTCGGCTTCGAAAGCTTTTCGCAACCCGAACTGGACCGTTTCAACAAGGGTGTGTCGGTGGCCCGTAACGTAGCCGCGGCGCGCAGGATCAGACGTCTGTGGGAGCAGGCGCCTGATGTCTTCGTACACGAGCACAAGGGTGCGGGGTTCATCACATGGACGCCGTGGACCAGCCTGGACGACCTGAAGGAAAACGTCGGATACTTCAGGGAACTGGGGTTCACCGACTTCCGTTCCGAACTGGCCGCGCTGAGGCTCAGGCTCTATCCCGACCTCCCCCTGTACCACCTGGCCCGAAGGGACGGCCTGCTGCTGGACAGCCGCCCGCCCGACTGGGAACCGGCTTCCGGCTACTCTCCGGACCACCCATGGCGCTTCGCTTCGACGGATACGGCCAAGGCGCACGCCCTGGTGCGTCGACTGCTGGCCGAGATCGGGGAACCAGGCCATGACGTCGAGGTCCTGGACATGGCAATACGCCTTGTGGGTGACCGGGGATACACTCAGAGCCGGCGATCTTCAGGGATTGAAGACGCAAAACCTTTGGACGATAGTGACGCGGATCAGATAGCCGAGTTCGTGGCCAGGGTGGCTGAGGACGGCCGATTTGCCAGGGCCGCCAGGCGTCTGATCGCATGGAGGGACCCCAGGCGGGTCTTTCTGGAATTCGAATTGGCTGAAGACTCCAAGGCCCCCATTTTCTGCTGCGAATATGCGGTCGAGCGCAGCGACCACGCCACCGAGTGGATCGGCGCGATCCGGGAACTAGGATCGATCATGGGCCACCCGGACCAGTCATTCTCGGGTCGGGACGCAATATTCAGGCTGCTCGACGATGCGCAGGCAACCTTGGATGGTATCGCTCTGGAGGTCTGTGTTCCACGAACCCAGGACCACGGTTTCAAGGACGGCGGTTTCATCCGTCTTTCAGGCTCCTTCAAGAAGGACAAGGGATACGCGGCGCATGCGGTGCTGAGGTCGGTCGGAATCGATGCGGCCGCCTATCCAGAAGGCCTGCTGAAAAAGCGGCTCGTGAAACTCAGCTTGGAACTGTCCTTGCGGGGCACGGTCAAGGCCGGGATCTTCCTGGAAATGGACCGAAAACGCCCCTCAATCATGGCGCGACTGTGCACAACGCCGGCGGGCCCCCTGCTTTTTTCCGAAAGCGACCTCATCATGTTCGAAATTGCCGTGGATCGTCCGGATCGTGGTCGTTTCCACTTTCTCGCCGACGGCGACCGGACCATAAAAAAGGCATTCGCCCTGCTTGAGTCGCCAGGTTTCAGTCAATC
>JAADHL010000169.1 GCA_013151875.1 Deltaproteobacteria bacterium | reverse complement strand
CCGACGCGGGACCGTTGTCCGAGATGGCCATCATGGCCCTGGCCAGGATTTTCTACAGCACGGGCCAGTTCGACCTGGCGGTGAAATACTACGACCAGATATCGGATGACTCGGGACAGTGGCTGGACAGCCTTTTCGAGAAGTCGTGGGCCTATTTCAGGGCAGGGAACTTTGCCCGCGCGCTCGGCAACATCCAGACGGTGAACTCGCCATATTTCGAGGAGGAGTTCTATCCCGAGGCGCATGTGCTGAAGGCCGTGATTTTTTTCAAGAACTGCCACTACGACGAGGCGCTGGAAACCATCGACCCCTTCTACAAGGACTATTACAAGGTCATGAAGGAGCTGAAGGCCGCGCTTGAGGCGCACCCGGACCCGGCGGACTTCTACAGGTATCTGGCGTCCATATCGGCCAGCGCTGGCGACTATTCGCTGATGGTGAAAAAGATATTCAACGCCGCCCTGGCGGACCAGAGGCTCCGGCGTCTGTTCGGTTTCGTGGTCCACATCGATCGCGAGATGAACCAACTCAAGGAACTGCGTAAGCACCCGGTGGCCAAGGTGATGGCCGACTTCCTGGAGCCGGACCTGGTTGCCTATCGGGCCCTGACCATGAGCGAGGCCGGGAAACTGGCCAGGGAGCGTCTGTTGCGCGTGAACAAGGAACTCAAGGGCCTGCTGTCGAATGCCCTGAGGGTCAGGTTCGAGACCCTGAACGCCCAGAAGGGCATCCTGGGGTCGGCCTTCAAGTCCGAGCAGATCCTCGCCAAGGCGGGCAAACTGCCCGAGGCCAAGGTCGATGTAGAGCACTACCAATGGCCTTTCGACGGCGAATTCTGGAAGGATGAACTGGGGTCGTACTATTACCCGCTGAGGTCGCTCTGCGGGGAAGGAAAATAGAGCCGGTCGCATCAGTACTTTGGATGCTTAGGAGGCGGGAGATGACGGTTCGTGGATTCCTCGGGATCATGGTGTCCGTTGCGGCATCCATCCTGTTGGCCCTGCCTGTCGCGGCCGGGGACAAGGGCGGTGACGACAAGGGCGGCGAAAAGGAAATCAAGACATACAAGATGCCGGAGGCGCAGCCCGTCCAGAAGATCGAAGGCCGAAAGAATGCCCCAATGGGGGTGAAGTCGCTGGCTCATCGTCCCCGGGCAATGGCCGAGGACAAGCTGGACCAGGCCATCAAGGCGCTGGACGAACTCATCGACATGACCGCGGAGGATGACCCGTCCAAACCGGAATTCCTTTCCCGCAAGGCCGAACTGTACTGGGACAAGGCCGAGAACTATTTCAACAAGGCCTACGGCAACGAGATGTTCAAAAAGCTCAAGGACGCCCAGGACTCGGGCGACGAGACCCTGCTGGCCGCGGTGAAGGCCGAGCAGCAGGGTTACCTTGATGCGCGCAAGAAGTGGCAGAACGAAACCGTCAAGGTGTACGAAAAGATCGTGGACGACTATCCGGGCTATCCCGGGCTGGACGCGGTCCTGTACTACCTGGGGTTCACCCTGGTCCAGATGGACCGCAGCACCGATGCCTTTCCCTTCTTTTCCAGGATCATCCGCGAGACGCCCACCAGTCAGTACGCGCCGGACGCCCTGCTGAACATCGGCGAGTTCTATTTCAATTCGGGCCGCATGGACGACGCCGCAAAGATATATACGGAAGTCGAGAACTTCCCCATGTCGGCCGCGTACGGCCTGGCGATCTACAAAAAGGGATGGTGCCTTTACAACATGGGCCAACATGAAGCCGCCATGAGCCAGTTCCTGCGGGTCATAGATTATGCCCGCAGCGATGCCGCCAAGGCGGTGGGTTACGGCAAACAGTTGCTGCGCGAGGCCCAGCGCGACCTGGTCATGGTTTATTCGCAGGTGGGCAGCCCCGAGAACGCGATCAAGGTGTTCAGGAAGATAACTCCCGACGGATACATGGAGCTGGCCATACGTCTGGCCGAGGGATACGGGTCGCAGGGCGAGTACGTAAAGTCCATCCGCCTGTTCAAGAAGATCATCGCCGAGTATGCGAAACGCAAGGATGCCTACAGGGTGATCGAGTTCCAGCGCAAGATCCTGACCAACGCTTATCGCCTGGGGATAGCGGCGAGGGTGGTCGAGGAGGCCCGACGCCTGATAGGCCTGTTGGACAAGTTCAAGGACACTGCGCCGCCCGAGTTCATCAAGCCGGAGATGGCCAAAGCGGAACAGATGATCAGGATCATCGTGACCACCTACCACAAGGAGGTCGCGGTGACGCACGAGCAGCGCACTCAGGAATTCACCCTGATGCTCTACGGCGAATATCTCCGCCTGTTCCCGAATGCGTCCGAGCGCTACAACATGATTCTGAACTACGCGCAACTGCTGGAGGATATGCACAGGTACGCCGACGCTGCCGTCCAGTACAACCGCCTGGTCGCGCTCCGTCCGAACGGAAAGCATGCCATCGAGGCGGCCAGGTCCGCCGTCCGCAACTATGCCGAGATGCGCAACCAGGCTCCGGTGGTCAAGTCGGAGGACACCGCCGACCTGGAGCCGAATGAACTGCCCGAGTTCGAAAAGAAGTTGGTCGCCGCCTGCGATCGTTACCTGAAGATGGCAAAGCCGGATGCGCCCGAAGTGGTGCAGGCCCGTTTTCTGGCCGGCATTGTCCTGTACCAGCACAACCACTTCCCCGAGGCCATCACCTATTTCCGCAGCATCATCAAGGACCACCCGAACCACGATAACGCGCCCGACGCCGCTCGCCTGTTGCTTTCCTCGCTGCACCTCAAGAGAGACATCAAGGGCCTCAATGCTGCGGCCGAGGAGATATCGCGCAATCCCAGCCTGATGAAGGGCGACGTCCCCATGATCGTGAACCGGATCCGCGAGCAGGCGGACTTCAACAAGTGCTATGAGTTCGAGCAGCAGAAAAAGCACCGCACAGCCGCGGAGTGCTTCCTTGAATATGTGCGCGCCTTCCCCAACACGCCGCTCAAGGATCGGTCGCTGATCAACGCCGCGAACAACTTCTTCAAGGCGCGCCTCGTGGAACGCTCGCTGCAGGCCAACACCCAGTTGTTCAACGACATGCCCGAATCACCCCTGGCGCCGCAGGCCCTGTACAACGTGGGCGAAATCTATCGGCGCCTGGCAGTGTATTCGGAGGCCGCGAGGTTCTATGAAATCTTTGTGAAGATGCTGCCGAAGCACAAGCTTACCGAGGAGGCCCTGCGCTACGCGACCGTGTTCCGCAGCGGCCTGGGTGAGTACGCCGCCGCCATCAAGGACCTGAAAAAGTATCTGTCTCTTTTCAAGGACTCGAAACATGCCGCCAGCGTCGCGTTCGAGATTGGGGTGGCCCGCGAAAAGCAGGGAAAATACAGGGCCGCCCTGAAATATTTCCAGAATTACATCAAGAAGTTCGGGAAGGGGGCCGGCCTGGACCTGTACCTCAAGGCCCATCTCAAGGTCGCGCAGATGTACAAGGCGCGCAAGGACCGCAAAAGGACACTGAAGTGGTATGCCGAGACGGTCAAGGCGTATGAGGATTTGACCGAGGAAGAGAAGGGCAAACTGACCAGCGTGGGACTCGGCGCGGTGGCCGAGGCCCGGTTCATGCAGGGAGAGGCGATTCTGACCCAGGTGCGGGCGGTCAGGCTGAGATTGCCGGAAAAGGTGCTGACCAAGGCCATTTCGAAGAAATTGGGGCTGATCAAGAGCGCCATGGAGGTCTTTCATGGGGTGGAGGCCTTCGGGCAGCCTCACTGGACCATCGCGGCATTGTCCCGCAAGGGATTCGGATTCCAGGACCTGGCTGAATCCATCGAGAACGCGCCGATTCCCAGGAAGCTCAACGCGGAGCAGAAGGCCATGTTCCGTGAGGGCCTCGGGCCCAGCCGATCTGGGAGAAGGCCAAGACCGAATTCAAGCGCTGCGTGCAGATGGCCCAGAAGCTGAAGTGGTACAACACCTTCTCGGAGCAGGCCGAAGAGGCCCTTCTGAAACTGGACCCGGAATTCAAAGCGCTTCCGGACATCAAGCCGGCGCCCGGCTTCTATACCCTGAACAAGGGCAAACCGCGATTGCTGCCGGTAAAGGAGGGGGAGGACGCCCCCAAGTGGACGGACCCAGGTGTCAGTGAGCGTGTAAAGAAAGTGGCCGCGGGTCCTGCCCTCACAGGCGCGGCGGCTTACAACATGGGGGCCGTTCTGGAGGTGGAGGGGGACCTGAAGGGTGCCCGCACCTGGTACGAAAAGGCTGTTGCCGTGGATGCCGGACTGTCCGACGCGGTGGCGCGCCTGGGCGTTATTGCCCTGGACGAGGGCGACATGGCGGCCGCGAACGCGCAATTCGCGAAGGCGCTGCAGATCGACCCGGCGAACTCGGGGGCGCACAACTTCGAGGCGGCAAAGGCCGTGAAGGCGGGAAACTATACCGAGGCCATCAACCACGCGCGCATGGCCCTGGTTTCGGACCCGGACAGCATGGATGCCTATCTCAACCTGATGGCTGCCTATTACGAAATGGGCCTGCTGGACGTGGGCATTCTGGTGGGGCGAAACGCCCTGGGTCTCGACAAGAAGGACGGGCCGATCCAGAACCTGATGGGCCTCATCTTCGTCAAGAAGGAAGAGGTGCGCAACGCGGTGAAGCTGTTCGAAAAGGCGGTGAACGACGACCCCGGCCTGTATGACGCCAGAATGGACCTTGGCGCTGTGACGCTGGCCTACAAGGACTATGCCACGGCGGTCGTCCAGTATCGAAAAGCGGTCGAGTTGAATGCGGCCTCCATCCCGGCGAAAATGGGGCTGGCCGTTGCCCTGCGGGGACAGGGAAATGGCGAAGAGGCCCTGAGCATCCTGAAAGGCATTGCGAGCAGGGACCCGCGAAACGCCGACGTGCACTACAATCTCTGCCTCCTGTATCAGGAAACCCTGAGCGACTATGACAAGGCGCTGGCCGAGTGCCGGCAGTTCGTTTCCATGGCGCCGACGCATCCCAAGCGGGCCCAGGCCCTGATCCGGATCGAGGGGATAGAAACCATCAAGGAAGCAATGCAGGAAGATGAGTCGTCCGACGTGAAACCGGAAGAGGCGCCGGAGGCCTCGGATGAGGCGGGTTCGACCGCCGGATCGACGTCGGGCGATGGAGGAAAGTGACCGTGATTCGGCAAGTCAGGTAGGTGCAGAATGAAAGCGCCGTCTGGTTTGTCATTTAGGTGAGGCCGGTTTAGAATCCCGGCGGCGAGGTGAATCATGTTCAAGGCAATCAGAATCGTGCTGGTTTTCATGGTCATGGCCCTGTTTGTTGCGCCGGACGCCATGGCCCAGAAGGCGCCCCCAAAAAAGCCGACCAGAGAGATGGATTTCGAGGGCGATGTGGTGGAGGCGCAGTTCCTCCGGCCGGATCAGAGCGTTGCCGAGGCCCTGGTCAGACGCCATAAGTCCAGTCTGATCCAGATCCGCACCGACTTTGTTGACGAGATTCTGAAATCCGCGGAAGACCTCTGAGTTCGCGGGAGGGACAATCATGGACAACCAGGTGCCGACCATTCGGATCGCTGTTTATCAGGGCGATAAGCTGCTGCGGGAGGAGGTCTTCAACCAGAAGACGATACGGATCGGCAAGGCCGGTCAGGCCCATCTGCGCCTGGATGACGAGAACGTGTCCCGGCAACACGCCGTCATAGAGGTCATGGAGTCCGGGGACGTGCGCATCACGGACCTGGAAAGCACGAACGGAACGTTGCTGAACGGCCAGAGGACGACCCAGGCGGTTTTGAGGTCAGGCGATGAACTGGTCATGGGCGAAATGCGTCTGGAGGTCTTTCTGGAGGGGACGGTCGGGGAAAAGAAGGCGACTGACGCATTCTACTCGCCGTCGGCGGTCAAGGACGACTCCGATTTGACCAGCAAGTCGGCGCTGGAGATCGCGGTTCTGTGGAACGGGGAAGTGGTGAACGTCAAGCACTTCCGCAAGGGCACCAAGGTGCAGGCCGGTGATCAGGTGGGATGCCAGGTGTTCCTGCCTTCCGAGTTCCTGGGGCATGACAGGATGGATCTGGCGATTCCCGACGGGCGTAATTTTCTGCTGGATGTGTCAGGTCCCAAGGTAACGGGCGATGTCCTGATCCAGGGCAAGGTGATCAAGGTCGAGGACCTGGAAAGAAGGGGCAAGCTGACTGACGGCAAGTACCTGAAGATGGACCCGGGAACCAAGGCGAGGCTGGGATTCGGGCCGTTTACACTGATGGTCGGCCTTGAGCACCTGCCCAAGCCGATAAAGACGCCGCTGGCCAAGCGTATCAATGTTCAGGACCACGTGTATACAGCGGTTTCCGTGATCCTGCACCTCCTGTTCCTGATCATGATCATGTTGATTCCGGAAGAGCAGTTGCGCGCCACGAGGGACCCCTACGAGAGCCGCAGCCAGGCGTTCAAGATGATCCAGGTGGCCGAACTGGAAAAGATGGCTGAACTCGAACAGCAGAGGAAGGCCCGCGAAGAGGCAAACAAAAAGAAATCCGAGGAAAAATTCGCCACCGAGGACCGGACGTCGTCCGATAAGTCCAAGATGAAGATCAAAAAGATGGACGAGCTGGTGTCCAAACTTACACCCGAGGAACTAAAGAAGAGGAATCAAGAGATTGCCGATCGCGCCCTGACCAGGGTGTTGAACCAGCAGGACGACCTGTTGAGCCAGGTACTGGGCGCGGGCGGCGATCCGAACATGGCCGGGACGGGTCCCAGGGTCATCGGCAGCACCGGTCCAGGTTCCATGGTGTCGGGCCTGGATCCCTTCGGCGGCACCCTGGGCGGCGGCACCGGCGGGTTCAGGGGAACTCCGGGCATGTTCGGGGGCAGCGAATTCGGACCGGCGGACCTCAAGGGCATCACCGGGCTTGACAAGGGCGGCGAAGGGGTTGCGACCAAGTTGAAGTTCAAGAGGGGCCAGGGAAGGCCCGTCGTCTACTCGGCGCCCTATTCAGTGTCCGGCGAGTTGGACAAGGCCACTGTCCGTCGTTATATCCAAAGCAAGATGAACCAGATCCGCTGGTGCTATCAGCAGGAGGTCCAGAGGAACCCCAACCTGGCGGGTCAGGTCGTCTATAAGTGGGTAATCACCCCCACCGGCAAGGTCATAGGAGTCAAGGTGGCTGATTCCTCGCTGCACAGCCCGGCTGTTGAAAAGTGCATCGCCAGTCGAATCGCGACGTGGCGATTCCCCTCTCCGCGTGGCGGCGGGACCGTAAAGGTCAAGTATCCCTTCATCTTCAGGGTGACCAAATGACGTCCGTGACCTTGCGAAACGTTGTTGTGGCCTTGACGGCCGTGTTGGCGCTGGCGTGCACAAAGGCGCAGACCGAATCCATAGCCTTGTCGAATCAGGGTGTGAAGGCGTTCCAACACGGTGACTCCCACCAGGCCGCGGCGCTGTTCGAAAGGGCGATAGCCCTATATCCGAAAAACGAGCTTGCCCACTATCATCTGGGGTTGATTCTGCTGCACGACGTGAAGGACCTGGATGGCGCCGCCAGGGAACTGGGCGAGGCCGAACGCCTGAATCCGAGGGACCTGGAGGTAACTTTCCAGTTGGGCCGTTTGGCCATGGCCCGCGGAGATCGGGACGGCGCGTTGAAACGGTTTCAGAAGGTCATAGAGGGTGATCCAGAGCACGCCGGCGCCCTGTACTGGAGCGGCGTGGCCCTTTCCGACAAGGGCAAGGCGGTCCAGGCCGACGAGATGTTCCGCAAGGCGGTAAAGGCCGATCCCCACTATGCCCGGGCCTTCAACGCCATGGGAACCGCGTATCTGAAAAGCGGGGCGGAGTCGGAGGCAATGGCCGTTTTCCGCGAGGCGATTCGCCTGAATCCCGACGACGCCGAGGCCCATCATAATCTGGGCCTCGTGTTCATGGGCATGGGAAACGACAAGGCCGCCATAGAAGAATTCGGCCAGTCGCTCGAAAACGATCCCACGAACACGACGTGCGCTTTCAACCTGGCCAACGCGCTTATCCGGCTGGGCAGATATCGACAGGCGTCGTTCTATCTAAAGAAGTTCATTGTCG
>JAADHL010000116.1 GCA_013151875.1 Deltaproteobacteria bacterium | reverse complement strand
CCCCCAGAGCACGAAAAGTCCGCGACAACCTCCGCCGGTCCGAACCTTTCGACCAGTCCATCCAAGGCCTCGCGGGCCACCTCGGGGTCATCGACGGCCCTCACGCCGACATGGATCAGGCGTCCCAGCGCCCCGGAGACCCGACCGGAAACGAGTCTCAGGGAGCCGCACAGATCATGGGTGCAGTGTTGGGGCGCCGCCCACGCCGGGCCGGTGATCGCCTCATCGCCTGCGGTGACCTGAATCTCGGGAGCGCCGGCCGTCAATCTGGACCATGCGTCCAGCAGGGCGCATTCGAAAGACAGCTCGCCCATCGAAATCGTCGTGGTTTCCGCCGTGCGGCCGGATGAAATGGCCCAGTATCCCGGTCCCGCGTTGTGGACCGAGTTGTGGAACTGAGTGGGAGAAACAGAGCGGTCGGGATCGATCAGAGAGTCCAGGATCAAACCGATCGTGTTTATCTCTCCGTTGGCAGTGGCGAACACAAGGGGCGTGGGGTCGCCGGCGTCCAGCCCACCCGCCATCCTCGTGGCCCTGACCGCCATGCACGACAGCCTGCTCATGCGGCGCCGTGTTCTGGGGTGAATGAAGTCATCGGTCTTTGGGTCGTAAAAACGAGGCCATTGGACAGCGTCCCAGTCGACGCCGTCAAACCCGGCACTGCCGCCCAGCACCAGCCCGCTGCCCACGATCGAATGGATGGTCTCGCTCATCTCCACCTACCAAAAATGATGGATGTGTCGTTGCCGCCGAACGCGAAGGAATTGGACATGGCGTACCTTATGTCCCGGGCATCCTCGTCCTGCTTGAGGATGCGGATCGCGACCTTGGGGTCCTGTTCCTCCAGGTTGAGATTCCGCCACAGCCTGCCGGACTTGAGCGCGATCAGCGTGATGACCGCCTCGACACCGGCCGCGGCCCCCAGGAGATGTCCCGTGTAGCCCTTGGTGGAGCTGCACGGCAGGTGGTGCGCCCCGAAAACGCGCTCCACGGCCCGGGATTCGGATTCGTCATTCAGCCTCGTGCCCGTGCCGTGGAGGTTCAGATAGCCCACGTCGGCCGGCGCAATCCCCGCTGTTTCCAGGGCGTTGGCCATGGAACGGGCCGCGCCCAGGCCTTCAGGGTCCGGCGCTGTCATGTGGTGGGCATCGGAACTGGCCCCGAACCCGGCCAGAAACAACCCTTGGTCGTCGATGGGGCCACCCAACCGTTCTTTTGACAGCACCAGAACCGCGGCTCCCTCACCCAGATTGAGTCCGGCCCGCGTGGCGTCAAAGGGACGGCATGGCTGATCGTCCATCACCTGGAGGCTCCTGAAGCCCTCGTAAGTGGTTCGGCACAGGGCGTCCGAAGAACCCACGACCACAGCGTCGCAGACACCCGATTGGATCAGACCGGCTGCGGAAATCATGGCGTTGGCGCCTGACGAACAAGCAGTGGAAACAGTGAATGCGGGTCCGCGGATACCGGTAAGCCGTCGGATCATCGCGGCGGCCGACCCGAAACTCTGGCGGTGGTGATAGTCGAAATCCAGCGCACCGTCAGCCTCGAATGCAGCCTCCAGGTCGGTGTTCCCGGAGGCGCTTGTTCCCACGACCGCCCCGATGCGTTCGGGGCCGAATCTCTTGGTTGCAAGTTCAAGCACGTCCTTGATCCGGTTCGCGCTCATGGCCAGCAGACGATTGCATCTGGAATCATGGGCCGCGACCACCGGGGGCAGATCCGGGACCCCGTCACGGATTTCGCCCAACGGACATTCGGCCGCAGGCAGGACCGATGACGTGGTCGAGATCCCGCTTCGTCCTTCAATGAGCGATTTCTCCAACTGCGGCGTCGAGGCCCCAGCCGGACAGACGGCGTCGTAACCGACGATGGGGATTGGTTTCATGCACGCTCCGTGCGAATTGAAGATGATCGGTCCACGTTTCCTGCCAGTTGTATCCCTTAAGGCGGCCTGTTTTGTCAAACTTGTTTTTGCGGCCTCCGATAGAGTAGATAGAGAGTCCGGCGTTGTGGATTGAGGTGCAACATGAGCGAGGCGCGAATCGCGTTTCTGTTTCCGGGCCAGGGGTCGCAGTTCGTGGGCATGGGGCGCGACCTCCATGAAGAATCCGCCGAGGCCCGGAAGTTGTTCGATCTCGCGGGCGAAGCAGCGGGCATGGACTTGACCGAATTGTGCTTTGAGGGTCCATTTGACGCCCTGTCGCGCACGAACGTCCTGCAGCCCGCGATTACCACGGTAAACCTGGCTTGCCTGGCCTGGCTTCGGGAAAACGGAATGGAGCCATGGGCCACGGCCGGACACTCTTTGGGCGAATACTCCGCGTTGGCTTGCGCGGGGGTGCTGTCCCCGGTGGACGCTGTGCGCGTGTCCGCCGCGCGAGGCAGATGCATGGACGATGCGGCCACCAGGTTTCCAGGGACCATGTATGCGATCATCGGTCTGCCGATGGACAAGGTCGCCGCCGAAATGGAACGCCTTGTTCCGCGTTCCGAGGGAGGGGTAGCCAACCTGAACGCGCCCGAGCAGGTGGTCGTGTCCGGGACCCGCGAGGCCATGGAGAGGGCATCCAACCATTTCGAGGACCTCGGTGCTCACGTGGTCGAACTGCCGGTTTCCGGGGCATGGCACAGCGAGTTGATGGCCTTCGCCGAAAAACCATTCGGCATGGTCCTTGACGAGGTGGATTTCAACGAACCCGCCCTGCGGCTATACCTGAACGTGACGGGTCGACCGGCTGAAGGCGTCGCGGACATCAAGGACGCCCTGTTCCGTCAACTGCGCAGCCCGGTGCGATGGGTGGACATCATCGAGGGCTTGAAAAACGATGGGGTCACGCGCTTCGTGGAGGTAGGACCTGGCCGCGTCCTCAGGGGCATGGTCAGACGCATCTGGCCGGATACCTCAGCCTACAAGGTGTCATCGGTATCCAGCCTCGCCTCGCTCAGGCGCGTAATCGAAGCCTTCAAGGACTGAGGCGAACTTCACCGAGGGACGTCGGTCAAGGTTATACTAGGGTGCTTCCCGCTTCCGCGCTCATGTGCGCTGGGGTTTTTGGAGGTCCATCGACATTGTCCAGCGTTGATCGAAGCAGGGCGCCAAGGCTGGCCGGAATGTCCATAGTGAGCGCCGTCGCCGTGGACCTGACCGGGTTCAATGCGGCCATGCAACGGGGCGAGCGCGGAATACGCGACGAGATGGAAGGATGGCCCGTCGCCCTGATCAGGGACGCTTTCTTCAGGCGCGACACGGATGATGATTCGCTTGCCGACATGCTCAACGGGGTCGCCACGGCCGCCTTCACGGATGCGGGCGAGGACCCCGCGCTCCTGCGTGAACCAACGACAGCGTTGATCATTTCCAGCACCAAGGGGGATATTCAGGGCCTTGCGACATCAGAGGGCGAAACAAGTCTGGGGCCGTTTGCCGCAAGGATCGGGCGGCGTCTGGGAGTTAGAGGCCACCTTGAACTGGTGTCCTGCGCCTGCGCCTCGGGCGGCGTGGCGTTGACGCGGGCCTTGCGCATACTTAGGGGCGGGTGGGCCCGTCGCGTCCTGGTTCTCGGGTTCGAACGGCTCAACCGTTTCCTGGTGAAGGGATTCGGTTCGCTGGGCGCCTTGAGCCGCTCACCAGCGCGGCCATTCGACAGGAACAGGGACGGCCTTACCCTGGGTGAGGGCGCGGCAGCCATCCTGCTGGAACTGGACGGCCGACCGGGCATTCGCGTCACCGGGGCCGGACAATCATGCGACGCAACCGGCATGATCCGTCCCGCGGCCGATGGTTCGGGCCTGATCCTGGCAATGGATCGGGCCATCATGGAAGCCGGAGCGGACCGCCCCGTGGATGCGGTCTGCGGCCATGGGACAGGCACGGTCGCGAACGACGCCATGGAGGCAGCGGCGTTCATCTCCCGGTTCGATGGGCGCCCTCCGCCGGTCTTCGGGGTGAAGGGCGCCACCGGCCACACCATGGGTTGTTGCGGAGTGACCGAGGCGATTGTCTGCGCCCTGGCCCTGACGGGCGGTTACATTCCGGGCACCACTGGATTCGAGAGCGGCAACGAAGGACTGGACGTTGCGGCGGCGACGCGTGACGCGGACATGAACCGGTTGCTCAGCGTCAACGCGGGATTCGGTGGGATAAACATTGCGCTGGTCATCGAGAAGGACCTGGATGGGT
>JAADHL010000223.1 GCA_013151875.1 Deltaproteobacteria bacterium | reverse complement strand
CCAAAAGGGTCTGGACCTTCCTATCAGATTCTCCCAGAAACGGGACTGCGACTCGTGGATTCCCAACGAGCAGGCATGTCCGGAAGGGTCGCTGTACCGCTCGGGATCCAGGCCTTGCTCGTACAGGGCGTGTCCCACCTCGTGCATGGTCGCGAACAGGGCGGTCGCCAGATTGTCCGGGTCGTATCTGGTGGTGATGCGGACATCATGCAGGGTCCCGATCGTAAATGGATGAGCGGATGTGTCCAGGCGCCCGGCGGACCAGTCAAAGCCCATGTCGGTGGCGAGCCGCCTTACGAAAGAGCGCTGGGAATCCATGGGAAATCCGCGCGTCATGACCGCGCGGCTGGGGGGATTGGAGGCCCCCTTCAGGCGATCCAGCAGGGCCAGCGTGCGTTCCCTGACCCGTTCGAACAGGGGGCGAAGTTCGGACTCCAGGGCGCCGGGTTCGTACTCGTCCAGCAGGGCGTCGTAGGGCCGGTCCCCGTTGATGCAGGCCGCCCATTCACGGGTAAGACGGACCACATCCTCCAGATAGGGCAAAAACGCCTTGAAATCATTATCTTTACGCGCCTTTTCCCAGGCGCCTTGAGCCAGGGAGCAGGCCATGGCCCTTTGTGCAACCAGGTCATCGGGCACCAAAAGAGCCCTTGCACGACGCCTGCGCACCTCCCTCAGATCGGCCTTCATCCATGGGTCCGTATCGTCGGCCCCATCCTGAAGCCGCCCCAACAGATCACCCAGTTCCGACGACTTCCACCTTTCATGAATCAAACGGGCCAGCGCCGCCTGCTGGCGACCTCTCTGCCGCGCGCCGTTTACGGGCATCATTACGGACTGGTCCCATTCAAGCAGCCCGCCGATTTCGTCGAGGTCATGGACTTCGCGACACATCCGCGTGAAATGTTTTTTAGTCACACTATTCCCCCATGTTCCTGATCAATAGCTCATTACGATCCCGTGTTCAATGATTCAGCCCAGGATTCTGTTTTCGGACGACGAATATTTTCGGGGAGCTTGACCGATACGCCTCTCAGGTTCGCAAATCGATAAATCCGATTCCATGAATTTAGACCTTGACTCGGTTATGGTTATGTTGGATTTTGACCGCAAGCTGTTCGGGGAGGGCGTTCCAATGTCCATGGTTCGAGCGTTGCCGTTGTCCATGGCGCTTGTCGTCCTGGCCGCCTGCGTGGGTTCGGAACCCACCGGCATCATGCCCACTCGGCCCGGATCCGGGCCCATGGTTCGATTCGACCTCACGGCAAAGCCGCTCCCCGACGTACCCATGCCCAACAACACCGCCACCCGCATGGACCCCACATCCCCCACGGGGCGCAGGATCAATATCAGCATGATCGCCGATACACGGGCGGAATCCAAGCTAAGGGCCAAGGCGGACCAGCTGGACGGGTTCGGCGTTTTTTCGCCGATCACGGTGTCGTTCGACGCCCCACTCGACCTGCAGAATATCCGCACGCGGCAGGCCCAAAACGCCGACTTCTCCGATGACGCTTTCCTGCTGGTGGACGTGGATCGGTCCTCCCCCGAATTCGGCAGTGCGATGCGCTTGGACGTGGGTCAGGGCAACTATCCCCTCGGTCTTGAATGGCCCGGCCAGTACTGGGACAACGACGAACATGCCGATTCTCCGAATCTGGTGTTCGAAACCCATGACGAGGACATAAACGGAAATGGTGTCATGGACCCCTACGAGGACATCGATTTCGACGGCGTGCTGGACAAGCCGAACACCTTTTCCGGCAAGGTTCCGCCCCTGATCACACCCGAAAACTTCAGGGACTGGCTGGACAGAAAGGACCGTCCGATAGACGACCTGGTCACCTTCTACGAGAAACAGACCAACACGCTGGTCCTGTGGCCGGTCAAGCCTTTGCGTCAGGGGACCACTTACGCCATGGTCCTGACCCGCAACCTGACCGGCCTCGACGGCGAACCCGTCCAGTCCCCTTTCCCCTACGTCAACCACTCCAGCCAGACCCCCGACCTGGAACCGTTGGCCGAGGTCCTGGCGGGCCCTGGGATAGGCATGAGTCTGGATGACGTGACATTCGCCTGGACGTTCACCACCCAGACCATCACGGCCGACCTGGAGGCGGTCCGGGCCGGGCTGTACGGACATGGGCCGCTGGCGGAATTGAAGGACGAATACCCCCCGAGTCTCGTGCCCAAACAGGTGATCGACGAGGACCAGATACCTTCCTTCGCGAACAGCCTGTACTACCTGCCCACGGAAAAGGCCCTGCCCATATTCGACATGGCCGGTCCCCTGCTGGGCTATCCGGATTCAGTGGCCCAGGGACTGGCCCACGACACCTCGTACACGGACTACTGGGTCCTTGGATCATTCACCTCGCCGTCCTTCTTGGTGGATCGCGACGGCATCGCAACGCCCATGTACCCCGCCGACGACAACGAAAGCTGGGACATCGATATCAAGACCGGAAAATCGGTCCACGGCCCCAGTCGGGTGACGTTTCTGTGCTCGATTCCCAAGGAGACCGCGCAGTACAAACCACCCTTTCCCGTCATGATTTACGGGCACGGTTTCTCGGGCGCTCCCTTCGAAATATTCGGATTCGCGGGCCGCTTTGCCCGATTCGGGTACGCGCTTTGCGGCCTGGATGCCGTTGGCCATGGTCTGGCCCTGCCGTCGGACGAGGACATACCCTACGACGAGCTGGTGCCCACGTTCCTGGAGCCGCTGGGGCTGCTCAAGTTCTTCAATGCGTTCCGCGACGCCCGTCTGCGCGACCTGGACAACGACGGGGCTCTGACCTCCAACGACATCGGCGGAGATTTCTGGAGCTGGGACATGTTCCACCTGAGGGACAACCTGCGCCAGTCGGTGGTGGACCACATGAATTTCATCAGGAACATGCGATCCCTGGGCAAGGTCAAATGGGGATACGACACGAACCACAACGGCAAGGACGATGACCTGATGGGGGACTGGAACGGGGACGGCATCCCTGACATGGGCGGTCCCGACAACCAGTTCTATCCCACTTGGGGTCAGTCCATGGGGGCATTCAACGCCCAGATACTGGCGGCAGTGGAACCTACCGCGAACCCGACCACCGCCATATCGGGCGGCGGAGGCCTGATACACGTCGGCATCAAGTCCACCAACCCAGGGGTGCCCGAGGGGGCGCTGATGCCCCTGATGGGGCCGTTCGTACAATTCAGTCCCCTGGGCGACGACCAGGACACGGTCGAGATTGCAATCATGATCAACGACCTGCACCGGGAGTACCGCGACGGCCCCCGGGGAAGTCCTCACTATTATCCGGTCGCCCGGACCACCTCGATCAGCCCTGGGGACAGGGTGATCGTGCGCAATCTGACGAACGGCAAGGAGATCAAGGCGTTCAGGCACCCTGACGGAAGGGGATTCAGGGTGTCCATCGCGGCCGACGCCCTGAGCGCGGTTGAAAAAAGGCCTCTGCTCGGTCTGCATGACGGTGACACACAGCCCGTGCCCGTATCCTGCGAGCCGGGCACGTGGACCGTGCCCAAGGATGATGACGGCGTCCCCACCGGCCCGGCCCATTGCGAGGGCGGCGACCTGGAACGCTCGCTGCTGTTCGGCGACCACCTCCAGATCGAGGTGCATTTCGGGTGGGACGGCCCAGTCAAGGCCGTATTCGACCGATTCCAGATCCCCGTGACGTTCCAGGGCGCGATCTTCCCGGAGGGGGCGCCGCTGGTGGCGCTGGGCACTGGTCTTGGTCGGGCCCGCAACACCCCGGATTTCCGCAAGCTGATGGGGGTTGCGGCCATAATCATCGAAAAGGGCGACCCAATCGCTTACGCACGCCATTATCGGAAAGAGGACCGGCTGGACTTCAGCTACGACTCGGTGGACAGCCCCCAGGCCAACGCCATCATCTACCACACGGTGGGGGACCCCAACGTGACCGTGGCCGGCAGCCTGGCGCTGGCTCGCGCGGCCGGGATCCTGGACCCGGAAAAGAACCAGCGACTCATCGAGGCCCATGTCACCGAGGGCGTGGAGGGCTTCTGGCGCTACCTCAGTTCAACGCTGACGGTCCAGGACTGGAACGACCCGGCGCATGAAAAGCTGGTCAAGGACATGAGATGGCCCGATGAATGGAACGGGTATCTAGGAATCGAGCCGCCGACGCCACTGTCCCTTCACTTCGATCCCGACGACCTGGACGACGGGACCAACGAGTTCGGCGAACCC
>JAADHL010000283.1 GCA_013151875.1 Deltaproteobacteria bacterium | reverse complement strand
TTCAGACCTGTCGGAACCCGCCAACCGCGCATATTCTAGGCGGATGTCTCGATTAGTCAAGGCATTCGTCGGGATCAGGGGGATCGTCGATCATTTGATCGCCGACCGTCGGGCGCGGATCGGGGTCATGTTTTCATGATGACGAACCTGACATACCCCTGCGGACCGCGGCCACCAGTCGATCCATTTCGTCCTGCTTGGAGGCCGAAGCGTCGGGCGACCAGGCAGCGCGCAGGTAGGACCAGGTGATTTCACGGACGGGGCCGGCAACGTCAGGGACCGCCTGTGAGACACGGAGCATGAATTCCAATTGGGTCTCACCGGTGGACCTCTTAAGCCCCCGGCGCGCCAGCAACCTCAACATGCGTCGGTATGATCTCACGGCAGGGTCCCCAGGGTGGCAAAGCGCATGCCCGTGGTGACGGCCGAGCCGCTTTCGTACTACAAACCTGAGCAGTACAAGTAATCCCATGATTCCTACCGCAGCGCCGGCCCAGGTGGCCCAGGGAAGCCTTTCCAGCCTCCTCTTCATTTCCTTGAGGTCCTTCCATCGCAGGCCGGTTTCGCTGAAGGCCCCCTTGTTGCGCTTGTCCAGCAGCCGGAACAGGCCGGCCACGAATTCGACCTGCTGTTCCAGGTCGTACTCGACCACCCAGCGGTACCACCACAGTTTTGCGTTGTCCACGGCGTCGGATATGCCCCTCCACCAGGAATCGTCGGCCCGCATGTCAAGGGCCACCGCCGGAGTCGGATCAAATGTGATCCATCCAACGCCCGGAAACCAGACCTCCACCCACGAATGCGCATCGGCCTTGCGCAGATACACGTAGCCCCCGTACTCGTTCGATTCGCCCCCATAGAACCCGTTCACAATCCGGCTGGGAATGCCGAGGCTGCGTAGCAGCACGACCATCGCGCTGGCGAAGTACTCACAGTGCCCCTTGCGGTTGTAGAGCAGAAAGTCGGTCAACGGGTCCTGCTCACCGTGCTGGGTGTCCAGGGCATAGGTGAAGTCGTTCCTGAGGGCGTTTTCAATGGCCACGGCCTTGTCGAAGGGGTTGTCCGCGTCACCGGCCATTTTCACGGCCAGTTTCCCAACCGCTGGATTCATTTCCGGAAGTTGGGTGTAGGTGGTCCTGATCCACGAACTGTAGTCCGAACCCGCCTTTTCCAGAAGCGCGGGGTCCCGATCACGGGGAATCGAATACGCGGTATAGAGGATCGACGACTGCGGAGGTCCCGTCACGCTGACGTCATAGGCATCGTCACGATAGAATCGCCACTTGTCCGGACGCAAGGCGGCCAGGCTGCTGGGCGGTCTTTTGAACGCAACCGGGTCCGGCATACCGAAAAGCACCCTGGGCGTGCCCACCATCGGCTCCAGATAGATCTCCTGAGCTATCGGCTCCATGTCATCCAGATTCAACATCTCATCGCTGATGATGTGGCGACCATGGCTGTCCATGTTCAGCCCGCGCAGGCGCCGGGTGGTCTTGCGCCAACCCTTGCCGTCGTATTCGTCAAGGCTCTGTCCACGCATCCTCAAAGGGGTCGGCGTCGGCCTCCCCTTCAACTTGACCCTCATCACCACGGCAGGGTCTTCCACGATGTTGCCGAAGTCCCCCAGGGTCACCGTGTCCGAAAAGCCGGTCATGGCGATTCCCATGCGGGATTGGGTCGCGAAAAAACCCAGTCCCATCCTGGGAAACAGGAAAAAGAAGGCCACCGACATCACGAACACGGCCGCGGTCACGCCCACGGTCACTGAAAGGAAACCGGGGCGTATCAGGTCCTTGCGCGCCAGGTTGGCGGACACCAGATCAACGCCCGGCTGGGCCCCTATACCGGCCTCGATGCCCCGTCTGAGGTTGGTCAGCATCAACCCGAGAGTCAGGCCGACCACGTATGGAAACATGGCGACGCCGAACGAAAGGCCCGGGTTGATTACGGCGCCGGCCACCAGGTGCAGAAACGACAGGGCGTACATCTGCATGAAGTCACCGCCGTCCCTCAGCATCAGGGCCTTGACCGCACCCAGAAACACTGCGTAAACGATGGTGTAATACAGGAAGTTGCCGGTGGCGAAGGCCTGGTATCCGACGGCCAGGCCGACCATCACAATCACTGCGTTGGCGCCGATTGCAACCGCCCGCCTGCGAAACAATGGATACGTGAAAAATCCTGCGAACACCGCGAGGGAGGCGGCCCCCATTACCCACGCGGCGAACTCCCCCGACAGGTACAGGACCGTAAAGCCGATCAACACGGTCAGGGCGGTGACGCCCCGGTGCAGGCGATCAAATCTCATTGTCTGCCGCCCCTTTTTGTGAACGGCGCATGGAACGTGGTCGCAATCTGATCTGTTGGGATCCGGATCCTTATCAACCTGGTGCCGTCATCCGGACCCATCGCCCGCCGGGAAGCCTCCCTCAATCCGGCCCCGTCGGTCAGAAGCACGGGAATGGTGGCCAGATGATCCAGGATACGCTCGGCCTGGGCGGGCCCTGTCCCTGGGCTGACGTGGCCTGAGGCCGTGAACAGACCTACCCGTTCGCCCGTCTCGATGTAGTGCACCGCCAGGCTGGCGGCCCTGACCACCGCGGCCTCGACCCTACCCGCCAGATCCGCGCCTCCGTCCACCGCGTTCACAAGGACCAGCCCCAAGGATCGCGAACCCAGTTCCTCGAACTCCCTGACCACCGGGCTCAGGCGACTGGCCGATTTCCGATGCAGCACGTGCCTGGGATTGTCGCCTTCCCGGAATTCCCTCACACCGAAGAATTCGAACCCTCGGCCGGGCGCGGGCCGGTGTTCGTCGTCGCCGCCCACGGTCGGGGTGATTTCCTCGGCCGCCACCGGATGGACAGCGGGATGAACCAGCACGGAGGCCTCGGCGGGCCTGACTATGGACTTCACGAAAAATGAAAAAGGGAACGCGGTGGACAGCACCATGCCCCGCAACTTGAACTCGCCCCTGTCCGGGAAGGTCAGGGCGCAGGCCGCCACCCCGGTCTCGCCGGGCCTCAGTTCCAGGAACCTGGCGGGCTCCACCTTGAGGTCGGGCTCGTCGAAAAGGGGCCATGCCTCGATGGAGAACGCGGCAAACCTCCTGCGTCCGCAGACCACGGACAGCACCACTCGATGAGTCCTGCCGGCTGCCATCCGCGTGGATGTCAGGGGCAAACATTCGAGACGCCTGAGATTGGCCTCCGACAGAATGCCGCTGATGATGATCAGGGCCAGCGACAGTCCGAAAACCATGTACAAAAGATTGTTGCCGGTGTTGATGGCGGCGAATCCCAGGCCCAGGGAGACCAGCACCAGTATCTTGCCTTCCCGGGTGAACGACAGCTTTCTGGGAAAAAAAGACGAGCGCCAGAAAAAGTTGCGTAATCGACCCATGCAAACCCTGAACGCCGGTCGAGGAACGTATCGCCTCAGTCGCCCGGGACCGGGGTTCGGGCGAGGATCTCGGACAGAACGGCCGTTGCTTCCTCTCTGGCGGTAGCGCCGGAAAGCCCCCTTCCCTTGACGAAGACCCGGTGACCGCAGACCGGTTCGAATACATCCCTGATGTCGTCCGGTATACAGTAGTCCCTCGACCGGATGGCCGCTGCCCCGCGCGCGGCGGCCACCAGGCTCACGGCGCCGCGGGTGGATATTCCCGTCTCGAGCAACGCCGAGGAACGGGTCTGGGACACCAGTTCCAGCGCGTAGTCCATCACGGACTCGGACACGGCCACGCCCGATACGGCCTTTTGAGCCGCCTCCACCTCCTCGGGGCTCGCAACCGCTCGCACCATCTCGTCCACCTTGTCGGCGAATCCCTGAAGCTCGACGATCCGCCTTTCAACCTCCCTGTCGGGATACCCGATGGTCAGTCTCAGCAAAAAGCGGTCCATCTGCGACTCGGGCAACGGGTAGGTCCCGTGGTGCTCGTGGGGATTCTGGGTGGCAATCACCAGAAACGGCGACGACAAACGGCGGGTGGCGTCGTCGGTCGTGACCTGCCCCTCGCTCATGGCCTCCAGCAACGCGCTTTGAGTCCTTGGGCTGGCCCGGTTTATTTCGTCCGCCAGGACCACGTTGGCGAATATCGGACCTGGATGGAAAACGAATCTTTCGGTCTGCGCCGAGTACACATTGACGCCGGTTATGTCCGACGGCAGCAAATCCGCAGTGAACTGGACACGTTTGAACACACCCCCAGTGGCCCGGGCCAGGGCGCGAG
>JAADHL010000249.1 GCA_013151875.1 Deltaproteobacteria bacterium | reverse complement strand
ATTATTTTGCGGGCGTCGTCCGGGCGTTTACTGACGCTGTGCCCGCAGCCCGTGCACTCCAGGGCGGTCTTTTCACACCGCTCGCACGCCTGTTCGCCCTGAGTCCCGCCCATATCGTCCAGCAGCCTCTCGCGGACCCTGCGCACGACCTGTTCAACGATCCGCTGTATGTCCTGTTCATGATCAGCCATGTCAGTTCGCCTGGTTCGTGAATTCCTGGTAAGGCGGTCCCCTCCGCACCGTCATCGAAAACGTCAGGAAGGCGTTTCGAGCCAGGGGCGTAGGATCGGGATCGCCGATCGTCCTGCCGTCGAAAAGATCAAAGGATGCGCTGCCCGAAATCGTGCCGTCCATATGGTTACCGAAGCTGTCGAAGGTTACAAGTCCGGGTCCGGCAACCATCGGCTGATTGCCGTCGGGGCAGGCGGCGGCCAGGACCAGCGAGATCCTGACGAGTCCGCTTTGCAGCTCGATTACTGCATCGGGCGTTTCGTCCAGGATGCCCTTCAGTTTCCCGATGTCCGTAACCTCCAGATATACGGCGTCGGACATCGTGGCCGCCCTGAAGCCCTTGCGCATCTCGACGAAACCCGTTTTTCCATTGTTGTACCAGCGCAGGAAGTCGGCCTGGAAACGGAAGGGTTCGAAGAGGCGTTCCTGTTCACCCGTGCATGGGGTCACGAGCAGCGAATCGGCCAGCAGCAGGGCGTTGTCGTCATTAGCGCAGGCCGTAGTCGCCATAAGACACGCCGAGGCGGCCAGAATGCAGGATCGGCTCAATGACTCCATCGCACCTCCAGGGCCGAGCCTGCCTGGGCTCGCAGGTGCTTTCTGGCGCTGCCGCCGGCCACGGCCACTTCGATGAACCCGCTGGAGTCCCCGTGGACCACGACGCCGCTGCCCTTTCCGTACGGCCCCCACACGGCCTCGAAGCTCTCAGAGTTGACCACGACTGTCACGGGAGCGCCTTCATCAGGCATGTTCAACAGATCGCCGGCCGGAATCCCGACGATGAGGTTGCCGAAACGGTCGGTGGTGAGCACCTCTCCGGACGCGGACTGGGGTTTGATGGTGGCGAGGGGCCAGGGCAGCAAGACAGGGTCATCGATCAAGGGGCCGCAGTCTTCCGGTTTGACCATTCCGGAGGCAAGTGCGCCCGCAACCGGCGCGAACAGGTCCCTGCCGTGAAAGGTGGAACTTACCGACACACGATACAGGTCGGGCCTGTCGATCATTCGCCATTTCGGGTTCTTGACGCCCCTGACCGCCCACGAAAGGAGCCCATTGTCCGGTCCGACCAGCAGATGCCCGTCCGCCTCGACCAATACGGGACGCCTTGACGTCCCCACCCCCGGGTCCACGACGGCCAGGTGGACGGCCCCCGATTGAAAGGCATCCTTCACGCGCAACAGCAAAAACGCGGCGTGGCGCACATCGTGTCTGGGGGTGTTGTGGGTTACATCCAGCACACGCAGCCCGTCGTCGATCGAGAGTATCGCCCCCTTGACCTCCGCCACGTATGAATCGGATGTCCCGAAATCCGAGAGGAAGGTGACGAGTCCCGAAGGTGACTTATCCGTCATCGAGGCTACCGGCGCGAGATCTTGACTGAAAGTATGGTGATGGTCTTTTTCGGCCTGGAACGATCCGCCGGCGCGTGGGCGATCTCCTTGATGACGGAGAGCGGTCCGCACTGCCCGAAGATGGTGTGGTGATCGTCCAGCCAGGGGGTGGGCACCTCGGTGATGAAGAACTGGCTGCCGTTGGTATTGGGACCGGAGTTGGCCATGGAGAGCCTGCCGGGCTGGTCGTGCCTCAACGTGGGATCGAACTCGTCGGCGAAACGATAGCCGGGTCCTCCCCGACCGTTGCCCAGCGGGTCCCCGCCCTGAATCATGAATCTGGGTATTACCCGGTGAAATGTCAGGCCGTCATAGAAGGGCCGCTTTACCCACTTTTTCGTCTTGGGGTCGACGAAGGCCCGAAGTCCCCGGGCCAGGCCGACGAAATTCGCCACGGTCCTGGGCGTCTTTTTTTCGAACAGCCTGCAAGTGATGTCACCCATGGATGTCTTGAAAAGCGCGGTCAACACGCCGGAACCCTCGATGCCCTTGGTGGCTTCCTGCAGGGTCAGCGGTCCATGGTCGGAGTCCTTGACGGCCCGTGTCGCCTGAGCTGCCTGAGCAGGTTTTTTGGGGGCCTGTTTCAGATCGGTCTGTTTTGTTTGAGTCTGTGTTTTCCGGCTCTGCCTGGCCTGGGCCGACCCAGCGGCCGGTTCGCGGCATCCGGACACGAGCATCCCCATCACCGCCGCGGCGGCAAGCAATGTCGACATGACCGGGCGAAACATGCCTCTGTTGAATCGCATTTCAGTTTTTCTCCTGTTGGATGGTCGCGGCCAAAGCCGTCGTCCTATTCCTCGGGGACCAGGGCGGACTGAGTGGGCTGCGGCGAGGGCTGGGCGGGCTGACGGGTGGCCGATTCACGACCTTCCATTACGCAGTTGCCGTCAAAGACTGCGCCTTTTTCCACGGTCAGACCGGCGGTATGGATGTTCCCGCGCAGCCGGGCGGACGCTTGCAGTTCCACGCCGCCTTTCGCGCGGATGTTCCCCACGACCTCACCCTGGATGACCACTGTGTCCACCGAAATCTCGGCCTTGACCCTCGCGCCGTTTCCGACGATCAGGGTGCCTTCGGAACTGATCTCGCCGGTAAACTTGCCGTCGATCTGGACCTTGCCCTCGAAGGTCAGTTTTCCCTCGAATTCGCTGCCACGGCCGAGAAGCGCGTTGATTTCGCTCGATCCCATGGCCTGGGGGCCTTCATTCATCGTGGTTTCCTCTAAAAAGTCCCTTGCCTACAATCCAGAGGAATCTATTCCGAAAACCGAAACGAGTCAACAGCGGCAGATGGGGAAATTCCGGTCTCGGAATGCCGGAAACGGAACCAGGTTTGCAACTGCGATCAAGGAACATTAATATCCGATGGCAGAGACAAAAAGGAGGCCGTGATGGGCGCTTCGACCGAGCAGCGGCCCACGAGGGAAGATGTGCGCCCGGGGCCGCAGACGGGCGGGCCGGCCAGCGAAACCCAGCTTGACCAGGGACCCAGGTCGCGGATCCGCGGCTCCGTCAAGCAGATGGGTTACGAGGAAGGGGCGAAGGCCCTGTCCGCGAACAAGGACCCGAAAGTCGAAAAGCGCGAGGCCCAGCGCCGGACGTATCAGGAGGCGCTCGGCAGCGTCCTTGGCGGAAAGCTGTACGAGGTCGTTCTGCGCGAGACGGATCCGCAAAAGATGATGAAACTCGCCGACAAGGCCGTGGACTCCCTGGTTCAATCGGTGGCGGCTCAGGTCGAGAAGGGAAAGGACCTTGACGCCATCGGACCCAAGGACGCAGCCGCGCAGTTGGACAGGCTTGGCGAGATCCTGCAAAAAGCGGTCGAGGAATATATGTCGTCCGAGGACGGCCAGAGGTTGAGCGGCAGGATTTCGGAATACGTGAAGACGCACCCCTGGGAGGTGGTATGCGCCGTATTGCTGGCGGCCGCGGCGGCAGTGGCGGCCAATGTCAAGCTGCCCGCCCTCAAGAAGAAACTGAACCTGGCGGACGGCCTGGACGTTGAAATCGAGGCAAGGCTCGGAAAGATCCGCGAGATTGCGTTGGAAACGATTTCGGCCCGGCTGAAGTACATGGAAGGCAGGTTCAAGGGCGAGATTTCGGTGGAACAATCGAAGGACGGCAAAACCAGTGGGACCGTAAGCGCCCACTATGGTGACGACCTGAACAATGTGTCCACCACCGCCACGATTGATGACGATGGGGTGCTTTCCGCCGGCCTGGGGGCGGAGGTCGCGAAGGGCAGGCTCCAGGGGTCCGCCGATTTACGGTACGAAAGGGACAAGGGCACTACCGCGGATGCCAACGTCTATTATGGAAACAAGGTGGGCAGGATTGGCGGCGGGGCCCGTTATGATTCCGCCGCCGGCGATCTGACCTTGAAACTAAACAGGGACATACGGAAGGACCTGTATACCGGCCATCGCGGCCTTCAGTTGAAGGACGGCCTGCTGCGCAGCGAGTCGACCGATCGTTACGGAACCGACCGCGATTTTCTGGAGTTAAAGAGTCAAGGCACGCCCGACAACAGCAAGATCGGAATGACGGCCGGATACGGCACGGGACCTCTGGATCTCAAGGCGGGAATCACCCGTGACAGCGAAAAAGGGACGACCTCCAGCATGGGCGCAAAGTATTCTACCAGGGACCTGACCGTGGCTCTGGACGCCTCTTTCGCGCCGCA
>JAADHL010000060.1 GCA_013151875.1 Deltaproteobacteria bacterium | reverse complement strand
CCTCAGAATAGCGCGTCCGTCGGCGGATTCGTGCATTGAAAGCAATACACGTTTAAGGCGCTCCCTGAGCCGGGGATCGACCTTTGGAGGGATCACGACCGGCGGCATGCCGAATTCGGGAGACTTCATGACGACCCTGGTTCCGGCGGCTATGGTCGGGTCCTCGTGCGACAGTTGCTCGTAGACCAGATTGTCGACGGCGGCCCCATCAACGAACCTCGATGCCACTGCCTTGACCGCCCTGTCATGGCCGTGGGTGAAGACAATCTCGGAAAAGAAACTTTTTATGTCCAGGCCTTTCCGGCGCAGCAGATAGGACGGGTAGAGCCAGCCCGTGTTGGACAGGATATCGCTTGACGCGAGCCGTTTTCCCTGGAGGTCGAAAATGGAATCGGCCTTGCTGGAAGATGGAACGATGAACAGTGATCGATAGTGTGAATGGCCGCGTACCACCGGCGTGGCGATTGCCATCAGGCCGAAATCGTCCGCCCCCTGCACGTACGAGTAGGTGCAGACAAAGGCCATGTCCACCTGGTCCTGCCGGATCAGGGCATTGATTTCTGAATACGAAGATCGCTGGATCATCACACCTTTTCGACCCACGGCCTCGCCAAGGTAGTCGACCAGCCCGCGGTACAGCATCAGTGATGCCTCCGGCGAAACCACAGGCGCCACGGCAACGCGCAACTGCGGGCCCTCAGTCGAGTCCTCCCCGCGCGCTTCGCCTTGTCCGAATCCGTGTTCCACTGCAACGCCTGAAGGGTTCTGTGCCCCGTTTTCCGAGATTTCCGGGGTCGGGGCCAGGATTACGTACGCGAGGATCGCCAGCGCCGGAACGACTATGAACAACGTGCTCCACAGCAACCAGCTGGCCCCTCCCGCAGCGCCTCCGTCATCGAATGAGTGTCCGATTTTCCCCATTTGATTTTCCTTGCAGCAAACGGATTTCATGACAAAATGGAAGAAATCTGAGAAAGCCTATCAACTTGATGGACTAACGGTCAAGGAAACCGGCATTATTCGCGAAAAGGGAACGATTTCGACGCGTTTTTCCGAAATCCCGGTGCCGATTTTTCCCCAACCTGAGAGATGTCCCGAAATGATCCGGCGGCTGCAGTTTTCTAACTGAGGCCTGCGTGCTGGTGGTAAAATTTGCTTTATTTCTTAAAGGGTACATCCAGGAGGAGGTAGAGCATGGAACCGGGAAATCGAATGAACCGTCTGTTTGTCCTTGCGGCGGTAATTGCCCTGATGGCGGGCGGCAGCGGCAGCGGGGGTGAGGCTGACACGACCAACGCGTCCGATGTGAAGAACGATGTCACGGCCGATGTGCTGGAGGAGGTCTGCACTCCGCAGTGCGCTGGAAAGGAGTGCGGGGATGACGGATGCAACGGCACGTGCGGCGCATGCGAAGCGCCCAAGACCTGCAACGCCGACGGTAAATGCGAAGAGGCCGTGAAGCCCAAGGACCAGTGCCTGAACGCCGATGACGGTGCCGTGATCGCTGCCGATCCCGATGCGCCCCTGGCCGTGACCGGGGACTGCGTGGTCAAGTTCTGCCTGGCAAATCCGACGCTGGATTGCGTGGTTGACTGCCTGCAGAACGGCTCGGACAAGACCGACCCGCCGATTACGGGCCTGGCCCTGTCGGACGGATGCGCCGCCTGTTATGGGGCATCCAGCCTGTGCGGCGTGGACAAGTGCCTGTCCGAGTGCATCGCGGACGCTACGGCCCCCGAGTGCGGCCAGTGCCTGGCGGACTATTGCCTGAAGGATTTCTATTATTGTTCCGGCCTGACACCACCCTGCGACCTCCCTACAACGTGGGACGTTGCGGCCGCGGTATCCAGCGCGTCAGTACCGGACGACGGCGCGATGTGCCCCGATTTCAACGGGGATTCCCAGGGTGACAACGGCCTGGCGGCGGCGGCCTCTGCCCTCAACGACATACTGGCCGAGATGGGTACCGGGTACGACACGATCCTGTTCGAGTTCGTCGGTGTGACGGACTTTACCGCCACTCCGGTCGCGTCATTCACGCTGAACGGGTTGGGGGGCGTGTCCGATGGCAACGATTATCTGGTGACGCCCCTGTCCTACGACGACGAGTGCAAGCCGCTCATCCAGTTTACGGACGCAAAGATAGATGGCGGTCAGATGTCGGCTGGTCCGGGGGACTTCACCCTGTCCATCCCGGTTCGAGGCGAAACCGTGCAGTTCGTCTTGACCAAGGGGTCGATCAGCGGGACCGTGGCCGCGGGCGTGACCATAACTGACGGCGTTATCGCGGGTATCTTGGGCAAGGCCCAGGCCGAGGCCGCGGTTGCGCAGTTGAAGGGCATCTGCACGGAGGACCCGTCAATCGACTGGTGCAAATACGTCCCTGTGATCGAGGCGGCTCTGCCTGAGGTGTTCGACCTGGACACTGACAACGACGGCGCCAACGACGCCGTTTCCATGTGCCTGAAGTTCGAGGCTGTGGGCGCCGTCATATCCGGCATTCAGCCGCAGTAGCCGAGAACACGGTCGGTTGGAGTCCGGTCCTTATGTAACGTGGCCGTCCTGTTGTTTCAGTGATCCCGGATCTTCTTGCTTGTCTACTTGCCGCAACCGCAGCTCTTTTTCTCTACCTTTGCAGCGCCGCTGGAACCCTTGTGCTTCTGACAGCCGCTCGAGCCTTCTGCATTGCCGCAACCTGTTCCGGCCTTGCGCGCAGCCATCTTTGCGTTGAAAAGCTTCTTGAACTCGGCGCGACTCTCGGCAGGCCCGGTAATGGTGACGATCGTCCCGAGGTCGGTCTTTTCGAGTTTGTATTTCAGGCCCTTGGCGGCGAATGGACATGCATCGCAGCATGCTTCGCCCTTGGTCGCCTTCGCGATCTTTTCGGCGATCATGTCCTGGTGGGCGGCGCGCATGCTCGCGCATCCCTGGACGGTTGTTGTCAGCGTTAGAGTGTCGGCTTTGTCGGTCAGTTTGAAATCGACATGGTCGTTGCTCCATGGACACGATCCCATGCCCTCGCCGCAGGGAAGGGCCAAGGCGGCAGAGGACAGTGTAATGATTGCAGCACCCAGGACCAGACTCATGTAACGGGTCTTCATCGGTTCCTCCAAATTGGCAGTTACTCGGTCGAGATGGAAGAGTAACCAGTGAGTGATCGGGCGTCAATGACCAACTACGGCAAGGCCAGTCGCAATGCGGGGTTTACGTTCGCCGGACCTCGCGTTCTCCGGACCTTGGGGTCAATCAGCCCTGTTCCACGCATACACCCGCGCCGTCCACACCGGGCATGGCGCCGCAGGTGGGCAGGTTGAGGGGGCAGTCCGGTTTGTCGGGGTCGCACACCTTGTGGCAGACGGCGTTCACGCAGACCAGTCCGGGCTTGCACTCGTTCGCAAACTCGCACGTGGCATCGAGGTCCAGGCCCTTTGATGTCTTGACGCAGGAAATCCCTGTCTGGGAGAGATAGCATCCCTGTCCCTCGGGGCAGTCCTGGGCCAGGATGTCGCAGGGGATGATCGGATCCTGCGCTTTGCAAAAGCCCAGACCGTCTGTGTCCGCCAGGGTCCCGTACGTCTGTTTGCAGATCGTCTTGCAGGCCTTGGCGTTCTGATCGTCGGATACCGAACAGAGCACCGCGCACACCGAGCCCGAGTCAAGGTTGACGCAGACCAGCCCCGCCTCGCAACTGTTCACAAAGACGCACGCCTCGCCCTCCTTGGCGGTGCCGGCGGTTTCACAGCCCACTTTCCCGCCTCCTTTCAGATAGCACCCTTCGTCGATGACGCAGTCCTGGAAAAGCGGGTCGCATTCGGGCTTCGTGGGCGTGTCCTGCTGGACCTCCGCTTCAATGTCGGCGTCGATGCCCCCGTCCTGGACAGCGGCATCCGTCCCGCCGTTACCGGACGAGCACGACCAGGCGATGGTGGCGGCCGACAGAGCAGCGGCCAGACCTGCAACGCGATTTTTCAACCTCATTCGGACGCCTCCTTTCCGTTCTTTTCCCGATCCGAAACGTCGGTGTACTCACCCTCGATCTGTACGGGGCCATCGGATCGGACGACCCCGCCCTCGACCCGGACCACGCCCGACACCACTATCCTCCTTGCAATCCACCACCTCAGCAGTCGGCGGACCGCCGGCACGAACAGCAGCGCGCCGATGGCGTCGGTCACGAATCCCGGGGTCAGCAGTACGATCCCGGCGATCATCAGGCACAGTCCGTCAAAGACCTCATCCACGGGCATTTCGCCGCGGGCGAGGCTGGCCCTAACACGGTTCAGTACCCCAAGTCCCTGGATGCGCAACAGAGTCGTGCCTATCACGGCGGTAAGGATGATCACCGCAAGGGTCGCGGGCAGTCCAATCCTGCTCCCGACCTCGATGAAGACCACGACCTCCAGGAAGGGGATCGCCAGCATTGCGAGAAAGATCCATCCAGCCATGTCTGCGCCTACCCCGCTCAGTTGAGGGTGTCCACGTTCATACCGCCCGCGTAGCCGTATGACACGTACTGATCCCAGCCGTACACCACGATACCGATCTTCTGTGATGATGATATGCGATGGACCCCGTCCGCCACAACGGTCCGGGCCACCTGGAACTGCCCGCCCGCGATCGATTCGAAATCGCCGGGCGACAGAACCGCGTCATCCAGGCTGACCGAAGCGCCCGCGGGTGCGATGATGTTCACGAAGTCCTTTTCGTACTTGTTCGGGACCAGAAAAAGATAGTCCTGGCGGAACTGCTCGGTGGGCACGGCCACGATGAAGGCCGGGTCTCCGATCGCGGCCACTCCGGGGCAACAATCCTCGTCTGTGTCGCAGGGTTTGCCAAAGACGTCGCCACCGCACCTGTCGCCGAACAGCAGGGAACTGTCGCACGTTTCGCTGCAACCGGTGGGCGATGTCTGGCTTTCCAGGTACTGCGCGGCCAGAAATGCCTTGTCCGAGGAAAGCTCCACATGGGTATCCACCTGGAACTCGTGGAACTGACCGGCCTGAAGCACGGGCACGTTTACCTGCGCGCCCGTTACGGTGACGTGGGTGCCGTCATAGGCCGCCAGAACACGCACAGTGTCCGGCGCCTTCCCCCTCTCCATGGACCTTCCCAGCAGGTAGTGCTTTCCCCATGCCTCCACCGGGAACAACTGGTCCTCCAGGTGGTCGCAACAGCAGAATGCGCCGCCGCAGTTGGGACCAGCCGGGATGTTCGCGCACTCGTGGCCACCCATCACCGCCACCTTTTTCGATGCGGTGATCAGCGTGCCTGTGAGGTCCGAGCAGGACTCGTTCGACTTGACGTGCAAGGTCTGGAACTGGTCGAGGATCACGGTTGCGCTGGCCCCGGCCGCAAGCGCGGGCAGGTCCGGACCGGCCTGGATGGGCGCGGTCACGGTGATCTGTACCTCGGTCTGCCCCTCCTCGACCGCGGCCAGGGTGAAGTACGACGTCAGGCTGGCATCCCTTTGCTTCCAGGCCATGACCCGGTAGACCTTGCCCAGCACGTTCGTGGGCAGCAGCAGGGAAGCGTCGTTGCTGTACATGCCGACGTTGTCCAGGGGGTTGAACTGGTAGGCC
>JAADHL010000031.1 GCA_013151875.1 Deltaproteobacteria bacterium | reverse complement strand
CAGCGATTCCCGTCAAGCATGCGGATGCGCGCGTGCCTGCGGGACACCGAGTCGGCCTCCAGAACGAGGTCGTTGGTCTCGGGGTCCCTGCCGATGCGGATCGTGTCGCCGCGAATGTCGAACTTGCGCCCCACCTGTACGCCGTAGATGGCCACCAGGCACTCGGTGCCGCCGGATATCCTGTTGACCACCGTCTGGGTGCGAGTCACCCTGGTGTTACGCAACGAGCTGTCTTCCTTGTCGCCAACAGGTCCCATGTTCCGCAACCCGCCGATGCAGTTGTGCTTTACTTTAGCATACAGTCGTCAATCACAAAAAAATACCGCTGATTCTTTCCTGTTGATTCATTCCGTGAACACATTCGGGCATTCCGGCAACCAACCCTATGAAACCGGGCGGGCGTGCCGCCCCTCAATGAGATAGAATGCTAGGCGACGCACATTTCGGGGAAACACTTGATACCGGGATCGAAGTCTCGACCACCGTCCGGACTTCTAGTTGCCGTTGTCCTGGGGCTGCTGGCCCCGGCGAGCCCGTGTCCGGCGGATGCGGTTGCGACCACGGCGCCGACACTGTGCGTCGTGTTCCACAATCCTTCGAAGGGGCTGGAGCCTGGTCCCCTGGGCGAGGGCCTCATATTGGAACAGAGGAAGGCGGGAGTGACGTTCAACCAGGTCGTCCTTCCATCGCCGGAGACATGTCCCGGCCGGGGAACCGTCAGCGGCGCGGTTGTCATCGTGACTGGTTCGGTGGTCAGCTTCGACGGTCCCGAGGGGACAGTAGAGCCGTTCGATGCGGGACCCCTCGATCCCATGGATCGGCCCCAGGGCGTTGCGCGGTGGATAGTGTCGCTTTTCGCGGCCCAGTTGCGTGGCCGGCGTCCCCCCACGGTGGATTTCCCCGTTGTCGTGGCGACATCGAAGCCCGCGGGTGTCTCAATTGCGGGGACCGTCGCGGTGGGTGGTGTGTACGAGTACCAGCCGGGTCCCGGACTGCACACCGGATTGGTCGAGGTCCTTGGCGGCCTGAGCATGTACGACGAACGGTTGTGGGTAGGCCTGCGTCTGGGATATCAGCCCGCGACCCAGGTCCCCCGCTCCTCGCTGGGCGCCAAGGTCCAGGCAGTGCCTTTTTCAGCGCAGGTCAGGGGCGGCCTGGTGTTCGATCCCGTGGTTCTGCGTCTGGGTTTCGGCGTGGGCATGGAGTGGAGGCGCGTCGCCTTTGGGGACGGTGTCGTCAAGGGCGAACGGATACAATCGAAGGTGATTCCGGTCCTGGAAGGGGAAGTGGAAATAATGGCCAGGTTGCCGGGTTCAATGAGGCTTTCCGTGGCGGGCACGGTCAGGGGATTCCTGAGTGGGGACGGATTCACGATGCACGACAAGGTGGATTACGACCCACCCAGGTACTCGGTCGGCGCTCTATTGAGATTGGGAATTATTTTTCCGCGCCCACAGGCGCGGCGTTGAAGGCTGGATTTGAGAGGCAAACTGCGTCAAGGGCATGAAGGGAAGTCCGCCGGTTGGGGGGCCGGCGCCCAGACGGGCCTGATAGCGCGATGCAGAAGAGGGGAAGAGTCGGCATGGGCAGAGTTGTACCGGACTCATCAGCACCGGGTAATTCGATTCCTGAGGTCCTTTCTGGGGCCGGTTCGGGAGGTGGACGACCTGGTGCAGCAGGTATTCCTGGAGATGGTGCGTTCCCTGCCGCAATTCCGGGGCGAGTCATCCTTGAACACGTGGATGTTTTCCGTGGTCCGTCACGTGGCGGAAATTCATTTGCGCGCCGAATTCCGGAGGGACCGCAGGCGTCAGGCCTACGCGGAATGGTCGGACATGGTGGGTCTGAAGGCATCGAATCCGGCGGTCCAGGCCGAAAGGACCGAGATCCTGCGGGTCGTGGCCGAGGCCCTGGAGAGCATGGACGTGCGGCACCGCATGGCCTGGATGATGGTGGAGGTCGAGGGAATGAACTCCCAGGAGGCGTCTGCCGCGCTGAAGATTCCGCCAGGCACGATTCGGTCGCGAATGCACCACGCCAGGGCCGAGATCCTGGAGGCCCTGTCCGAGGCCGGTTTGCATCGTGGACGCGGAAAGGAGGACGGAAAGGAGGACGGAAAGGACTTGGGTTGCCCGGTTACCAAGGTCGATTTCAGAAACGGTTCCCGGGGCGGGAAGTCCGGACCGGATAAAGGTTGACTGGATATGTGTGATTGCGACGAATACTTAAAGTGGTTTCAAGAGGCCGAACCTGGGGCCGAAATGCCGCCTGAAATCAGGGAGCACGTGGCCGGGTGCGCGGCGTGCCGGGACCTTTCCGATGTCTACTGCGTGGCCGTGGATTCGGTGCGCGAGGTGATGGACGAACATTCTGTGCTTGTTCCGGACATGGCTTCCATTCACGCTGGTCTGCGGGCGATGGACCGCGAGCGTTTCGGGGTCAGGCGCTTTATTCCGAGGACCGTTCCCGGCGTCGCTGTTGCCGCCGCGGTCGCAACCGCGGTTGCAATCAGCGTGTGGTGGGGGGTCGGCCTCGAAGGAGGCGGACAGGTGGACGGGGTCGGGCCGGTTGCCGTAGGCGTGCCGCGACCTGTTTTTTCGGTGGACGTCAGGGATGACGGGTCCCGCGCGGCCGTGGATCGGTCCTATTCGGTTGTGGCGGGTCAGACTATTCAGACGGCCGATGCGGGCGTGGTCATCAATGACGCCCGGATCGGGTCCGTGCATCTCAGTTCCAGGACCCGGGTCAGGATCGGCTCCTGGGACACGAACCGTACCCTGCTGTATCTGGACACGGGAACAATCGTGGCCGACGTGGAACACCGCGGACCGGGTCACACATTCGAGGTGCACACTGAATTCGTAACGGTGAGCGTGGTCGGCACCAGGTTCAAGGTTTCGCACGTCGAGGGTTCACTGACCACCATCACCACCATCAGGGGCACGATTCGCGTGGACACCTTCAGCGGCGTGGAAGTGGCCGCCATGGGACCTGGCAAGGTCCTGAAAGTGGGGCCCTCGATCGTTTTGGGGCCGTCGCCGGTCGGCGTGGAAGTGGCCATGGCTACCGAGCCGAAAGACCGTTCCAATGGACGTATCTCCAAGGCGGCACGGCGCGTACCTTCCGGGAAAAAAGCGGTTAAAAAGCCGCCGCGTGGAATCGTTGCCTCCACGACAAAGCCTCCCCTTACGGCGGAGGAACTGATTGCCAAGGCCCGAGGTCTGCTGGCTAACGGCAGGAACCGGGAGGCCGTTGAGTGCCTTGAGGCGTTCAAGGGCGCCAGGGGCAGGTCAAGCGTCTTGGCCCTGCTTGGAGATGCCTACCTGTTCGAAAACAGGCTGACAAAGGCTGAAAATACGTACAAAGAGGCTCTGTCCGCTGGCCCGTCCCCCGCGCCTGAAGGTGTTCTGGTGGACCTGGCGCGCCTTTACCATGACAAGCTGAAAGCGCCGAAAAAGGCCGAGGCCGCGTGGAAACGCTATCTGGACACATACCCTCATGGCAGATACTCGGGTGAGGCCATGTACCGACTGGCCGGGCTGGACGCTGACGCGGGCCGTGCCGCGGAGGTGTCGGGCCTGTTGCGCCGCGTGGTCAGGGAGGCGCCGGGGTCGCCCTGGGCGGTACGCGCCCTGTCCGACGTGGGTGTGGGGCTTTCGCGTGAAGGCAAGGCCGTGGAGGCCGCGGCCTGGTTCGCTGAATTCAAGGACAGCAAGGCCGCTGAACTGGCCGAGGCGGCCCTCGTGGGTTTGATGCGCGTGCGGGACAGGCAGGGCGATTCCAAAGCCGTGCAAACCCTCGCGTCCGAGTACTTTCACCGTTTCCCGAAGGGCAAGTGGAGGGAAGTGGTACGTGAACTTTCTGAAAGTAGATAATTCGGTCGCGGCATGCGCCCTTTGCGAAGCCCACCGGCGACAACGCCTGCCGGACGGCGCGCGAAACGAGTCCTGAGCCATTGAGCCATCATCGCTGAAACAACCTTCATCCCCATGCGTTATCATCACACTCTGGACAGTCGCCAAGGATATGGGTGTCAGGCAAGCGAACAGGTCTGGTCGTGGTCGTTGCCGTGGCGGCGCTTTCGGCCGGGTGCTTCGAGTTTTTCGAACTGGACCCTTTCTATTGCCCGGACCCCCACTTCATCGGTGACGGCCGGTCGGGTTTACAGTGTTGGAATCCGCCAGAATATTACTGCGCTGGGGGGTGTTCGGCAAGCAACACTTGGTACTGTCTGGCTGACGGTACCAAGTGTTGCAGGTCCGGCTGCGGCCAGTGCTTTCATTGTGGATGGATCAACATGACTGATTGCCGGACTAACGAGGCG
>JAADHL010000304.1 GCA_013151875.1 Deltaproteobacteria bacterium | reverse complement strand
GCGGTGATCCTGCCCTGTGGCGACACCGCCAGCACGCCTTCCTGCATGCCTTCCAGGATGGCCTTGACCAGCCGTCCTTCCCGCTCGAGGTGGTCGAAGGTCTCCTGACTCGCGATTGCCAGGCGGTTCATCGAGTCCGCCAGATCGGAAAGCTCACCGCTGCCTTTGTCGTCGACTCGAACCTCGAACTCGCCGGATGCCATGCGCAGCGCGGCGTCTCGAATACGACCCACGCGGGCGCCGAGACGGGACGCCAGAAGCCAGTTGCCCACGCCGGCCAAAATCAGGGCCGTAAGCGCGATCCACAGGACCGCGTTGCGCCGCTCGGACTCGCGGCGGCCCAGATCGGCCATGGAATAGGCGAGGCGAACGAACAGTGGGCCGTCATTACCCTGGACGCGGCGCGCCAGGTATTTCAATCGACCGCCGAGGGTCTTTGAGAATCTGGTGGCCGTGCCTGTGCCTTGGGCCCGCGCCTGGATGATTTCCGGCCGTTTGCCGTGGTTGTCCATTGAAGCTACTGAACCGGCCGGCACTTTCGAGTCGGCGAGTACCTTGCCGTCATCACGCACAAGGGTGACACGGACGCCCGAGTCCCGGCCGATTCGCACCACCGCATCCTGCAGAGCGCCTATGTCTTTGATTTCGACCCCGGATATCCATTGTTCCACGACGCCCATGAGATTCTTCAGGGATGCAGCGGCTTCGGCCTCGATGTCGTCCTGGATCCTGGCGTCGAGATACAACCACAGGGAACCCGACACGACCAACGTCGGGACCACGGCGGACAGCAGCAGCCATGTCCTGAAACCGATCCTCAATTTGTCCTACACGTCGGCGGAAAATCGGTATCCAACGCCCCTGACGGTTTCGATGAATCGCCCGGCATCGCCGAGTTTGTCACGAAGCCTCTTCATCATGGTGTCAACGGTGCGGGTTTCGAGGTCCGCGTGGATGCCCCACACATGGTCCAGCAGGGTCGAACGTGACTGGACCCGCCCGGGCCTGGTGACCAGGGTAAGCAACAACTTGAATTCGAGGGCCGTCAGGTTGATCTCCAGGTCGTTGACAAAGGCCCTGTGCGCGGCCCCGTCGATGCGCAGGGAACCGACTGCCACGATGGCCTCCTGTTCGGTCGCTGGTGCTCTGTTGCGCCTGAGTACGGCGTTTACGCGCAGGACCATTTCCCTCATGCTCACCGGCTTGACCATATAGTCGTCGGCCCCCAGTTCGAGGCCCACCACACGGTCCACCTCCTCGCCACGGGCCGTCACCATGATTACTGGAATCGAGCGGAAGGAAGGGTCGTACTTGAGTCTGCGGCAGACCTCGTGGCCTGACATGTCGGGCAGGTTGAGGTCCAGCAGCACCAGGTCGGGTTTCATCCGGGGGATCTCGGCCAACCCATCCTCGCCCGTCCTGACTCCCGTGGCTTCGTATCCGGACCTTTTCAGGTTCATGATGACCACTTCCGCGAAGTCATGCTCGTCTTCTATGACCAGGATCCTTTTCGACGGCATCGTTTTCCTCCGTAGGCGCAGGTTTATCAGACGAGGCGATCATAGTAAAGGAACAAGGGTCTTCCCAATCCAAATGTTGGTCCGCGAGGTCCAAAACTGGTAAGTTGTCCCGCCTAAAGCGCGAGGCCTTCAATGCGGTGGAAATGGGCGGCGGTTTTGCTTTCATGCGCCTGCGCCTGCAACCTGCCTTCTTTTCCGGGAGTGGATCAGGGCCTTCCTCCGATCCGCGACGCGGTTGACTCCATCCAGGCCTCTGATACCGATATCGTTGGGTCCGATTCATCCCAGCCATACGACCCCGGCCATCAGACGTTTCCGGACGGTTTTGACGCTTTTGTTGGGTACGACGCCGGATGCGAACCCAACTGTTGGACCAGGGTGTGCGGTCCAGATAATTGCGGCGGTACCTGCGGACAATGTCCGGACGGCACGGTCTGTTCCAGTGACGGAGGCATGTGCATTTCGACCTTCATTCAGGCCCCCATGGGTGGGGCCTGCGGTCAGTCCGGCAAGTGCAAGCCGTATATCGAGAGTTCCCTTTACACGTATCCCAATCCGGCGTGGCCCGGCTGCCTGAACGACCAGTGTCTGGAGGGCCCCTGCCTGTCCTGGGTTTGCTCGCGGAAATGCACGATGGTCAAGGACACCATCACCAACGGCGCTCTGGAAATGAATCCGGACGGCATCGAGGACGCGGACTCACCCGCCACAGATTGCGGCGGCGGTTCCACGGAGCTGTTTTCAGGCGGATTCGCGTGCGTGGACACGGCCCCTGAATGGGAGGACGACCCTGGGGGATTGTGTTACCCGAAATCCAGTTTCATGAAATGCGCGGCCTCGGACGAATGCCCTGTAGGCGAGGCGTGCGGTTTCCTTTTGGTGCGCGGGTTCTATGAGACCAGATGTCTGGCGGTCCCCAAGGGCGCCGGTGGTCTGACAGAGTCCTGCGGATACGACCAGATCACCGGCAAGACGGAAACATGCGAATCGTGGGCGTGCGGGGATCACGGGTGCACCGAGCATTGCGAGCTGGACGGCCAATGTCTGACCAAGGGCGCGCAATGTGATTCTTCGGCTGGTGTCTGCGAGGGCTCCGGCCTCCAGTGCGCCGACGACTCCGACTGCAGCGCGTGGGTCTGCCTGGATGATGCGGTGCTCGAAGACCCTAAAGGGCAATTCGCGGCCTGCGGCCCCAGGCAATGCGAGCGCGACACTGATTGCAGGGACGGCGCATTTTACTGCCGCCACGAAAAAGGCGCGGTCAATGACGCAGGGGCAGTGGCCAAGGGCGTATGCGCCGTCAGGCAGGAGGGCGGTGTAGTCACTGGTGGATATTGCGACCAGACACAGGACGACGGCCTGCCCGACATCGTTTGCGGCAACGACGCCTACTGTTTCGACCATCACTGCGGTGCGATGTGCACGACCGACGCGGATTGCGCCGGCGACGGTTCGATGGGTTGCGGGCTGGTGGAGTTCGAGGGGGGGCCGGATCCCTTCGACATGCAACCGGTGCCGTTCACGATTCCACTGTGCCAGTGGATCGGGGAGCCGGGGACCGATTGTCATGTCCAGTCGGACTGCGTGGAAGGCGTGTGCACTCCGTGGGTTCCGGTGGATGATGAGGCGGCGCCGCTGATCGAAGCAAGATGCATGGAACCCCCTATGGGTTCGATGAGCATCGGTCAGCGTTGCGGCAGCGCGGCCTGGGACCAAGAATGCGACACCCGGCATTGCCTGCTGGAGGACGCATCGCGGAACGTGGCGGGATATTGTTCAAAGATTTGCCGGACACGGGCGGATTGTCCTGGCGAGACGGCGGTCGGCCCGGATATCGTGAAGTGGCTGTGCGAGTCCCTGCCGTTCACGCACCTGGGCTCTACATTGCTGGCCGATGACCTGTATGCGTCTTGGTGCTTGCCGGTTCCGGCCGCAAGTTCCCTGAAGTCGTGCGGGGAAACCATGGCCTGCGAGGACCCGGACGAAGTCTGCCACGCTTCGGTAAGGGCTCCCGGCCTGGGCGGGGAAACAGGCGTGAAATATCTGTGTGTCAGGCCCGACGGCGGCAAGCAGGCCGGTGAGGCGTGCGATCCCTCGCATGGAGGCAAGGAATGTCGCAGCGGTGTCTGCGCCACTACCACGCTGCCGGGAATGGGCTTTTGCACCAGGGTCTGCTCGTCCGACGGCCAGTGCCATGACCTCGGCGGTGGTTCGGCGATATGCATGGACCGAGTCGTGTTGCCCTCGGCTCCGCCCATCCAGCCGTTGACCGTAAAGGAATGCAGGGTGATCGCACAGTGCGTCCAGTGCATGGACGACCGCGACTGCGGCCCTGGTCTGCGTTGTGTCGACCTGTCCCCCGTCCCGTACCAGAAAGACCTCAGGTGCGTGAATTCCTGCGAAACCGATGAGGACTGCTTTGCCCTCGGCGGCGGCCTTCTATGCACAGACCTGCCGTCGCCCTTCGAAACCGCCCCGGACGGCACCGCCCGCGCCTGCGCCCCGATGGTGTGTCCAGGGTAAAAATCCAACAGGGCTTGTCCAGGAAGCACCAGCCGGGCTGTGCCCAGGACCGCTTCGGGCGACGCGTTGGTTGTCCGTCGGTAACGACGCATGGTCGGCGGTCATGTTCGGGATGTCATTCAGCCGACGCCGTGATCCGCGCCAAGCCGCCGACCCGGACCGCTACGAACCGAGTAGACGCACCGATGTTCACTGAGGTTACAGTGCCGACCCCCGAGGATCCTGGCTCGGCCACGATATACCCCGTCCAATCCCCATTGCCGTCGGTGGTTCCAGAGCAGC
>JAADHL010000128.1:802-6558 GCA_013151875.1 Deltaproteobacteria bacterium | reverse complement strand
TTTACGCTAACCCTTGTCCTTCGATCCGAATTCTCCTACTCATCATCCAGTCGTCTACTTGCAGTCGTCTACTTGGCGCGCCCCGTATTGTTGTGAGACACTCTGCCCACTTCGGTCGTGATCGGTGCCGATTTTTCGTGCGGCGGAAGGAGGCAAAGCATGAAGGGCGAGACCAGACCCATCCCCGTGACTATTTTGCTTACCCTTGTAACCTGCGGTATTTACGGGCTGTTCTGGAATTACTGGATCAACCGGGAATTGAGGGACTATCTGGATAAACGGGACCTGAATCCGGGTGTGGAGCTGTTGTTGTGCATCCTGTGCTTTCCCTACCTGTTCTACTGGTTCTACAAGGTGTCCAGGCTGGTGCAGGAAGCCCAGGAAAAGGCCGGGGTCAGACCCGAAGACAAGAGCGTTCTCAACATCATCCTGGCCGTGTTCGGACTGGCCATCGTGTCAATGGCCATCATCCAGAGTGACCTCAACGAGATTTGGGACAGACCGTGATTGGCCTGAAGAAACTGGTGGGTCTGGGCGCCCTTTCCACGGCCCTTGCCTTGTGCCTGATCTTCACGGCCGATCAAATGGCCTCGGGTCCCACTTTCTGCCTGTTCAAGCTGACGACCGGACTGAATTGCCCCGGGTGCGGCATGACGCGGGCGCTTTCAGCCCTTTTGCACGGCGACATCGAAAGGGCGGTCATTCTGCACCCGCTGGTCGTGGTCGTGTTCCCCATCCTTGTCGCCCTATGGATCTCCCTTGTCGTCGAGGTCGTTGGGCGCAGACCGCTTTTAAGCGGCGTGCCCGCGTCGGTGTTGAATCGTTTCAGCACTGCACTGGTCGCGCTGTTCATCGCGGTCTGGGTGTTCAGGACCGTGAATACCCTGAGCCTGAACGGTCTGGGATGTTTCGATCATTCGATAATTCACAGGCTCGCGCAGATCGTGACCTCCGGATAATCGCCGGTCCGTTCAACAGAGTATGGACTGATACCATCCCCCTGTAGTAATCTGCCCCCGCCTCGACGGCGGAGCTTGTCGCGATGAAATCAAAGGGCCTGACCGTACCCGAGTTCAGACTGCGAAAAGGCGGTGACCGGCTGGTCGTAGTGACCGCGTACGACGCCACCTTCGCCCGGCTCATCGAGGGCGCGGGTGTGGACGCCATTCTGGTGGGCGATTCCCTGGGAATGGTGATCCAGGGCCGGGACAGCACCCTGCCCGTCAGACTGGACGATGTCGTCTATCACACCAGGTGCGTGGCCGCCGGCCTGACAAAGACCCATCTGATAGGGGACATGCCCTTTATGTCATATCAGGCGTCCGTCGAAGACGCGGTCAGGAGCGCGGGCAGGCTGGTGCAGGAAGGCGGGGCTCACGCGGTCAAGCTGGAAGGCGGAGAGCGCAGCGCCCCTGCGATAAGGGCCATACCGGCATTCCCGTGATGGGACACGTCGGCCTGACCCCGCAGTCCGTTCACCAGTTCGGCGGGTACCGGATTCAGGGAAAGGAGGAGGCCGCGGCCCGCATGCTGGTCGAGGACGCCCTTGCCGTGACCGAGGCAGGGGCCTATTCACTGGTCCTGGAGGGCATTCCCTCCGAGGTTGCCGCCGAGATAACCCACAAGGTGCCCATCCCCACCATAGGAATCGGCGCATCCATGAATTGCGACGGGCAGGTGCTGGTCATCTATGACCTGCTTGGCATGGACGAGGATTTCAACCCCAGGTTCCTCAAGAAATACGCGAATCTGTCCCAGGGGATCTCCGACGCGGTCGGCAGGTTCGCCAAAGAGGTCCGTGACGGGCGGTTCCCGGACGATGAGCACTCGTTCAAGGCATGAAGCAGTCGGGGGTGGATTGTGGACGTCGTCCATTCCGTTGATCGGATGAGGGAGATATCCAGTTCCCATCGCCGGGCCGGCGAGACAGTGGCCCTGGTTCCGACCATGGGCGCCCTGCACGCGGGTCATCTGGCGTTGGTGCGCCGCGCCGGGTCCGTTGCCTCCCGCGTCGTGGTCAGTATCTTCGTGAATCCCTCCCAGTTCGGCCCGGAAGAGGACCTCGCGTCGTATCCCAGGGACCTTCAAAGCGACCTGGCCGCCCTGGAACCCCTGGGCGTCGATCATGTGTTCAACCCGGATGCATCGGAGGTCTATCCCCAGGGGTATCAGACCAGGGTTCGGGTGACCGAGGTGGAAAACCACCTGTGCGGCCTGTCCCGTCCAGTGCACTTTTCGGGTGTCGCCACCGTGGTGCTGAAGCTGTTCAACATGTGCCTGCCGGACTACGCGATTTTCGGGATGAAGGACTATCAGCAGGTCAGGGTGATCGAGCGCATGGTCCAGGACCTGAATGTGGGCGTCGAAATAGTCAGGCATCCGACCGTGCGGGAATCCGACGGGCTGGCAATGTCCTCGCGTAACCGCTACCTGACCAGCGACCAGCGAAAGCGCGCCCCGGCCATCTACGCTACCTTGAAGCGACTGAAAAACGACGTAATGACAGGCCTGCGGGATGCGGCCGTAATCCTTGAAAGGGGCCGACGCGAACTGACCGAGGCCGGATTGGACCTGGAATACCTGAACGTGTGCGATGCCGGCACCCTGGATGATGTCGCGAGGGTGGAGGATACCGTGCTTATAGCAGCGGCAGTCCGTCTGGGCGCAGCCAGATTGATCGACAATGTCCTTGTAAACCCATTCGAGGAGGAAGACGCGTGAACAACGGCAGACCGATCCCGGACGCCGCCCTGGCGAGGCGTTGCGTGGATACAATCAGGATGCTGTCCATCGACGCAGTGGAGAGGGCCCAATCGGGTCATCCCGGGGTGTGCCTGGGCGCGGCCGACATAGCGTTTGTGTTGTGGTCCAGGTTTCTCAGGTTCGACCCAACGAATCCGGATTGGCCTGACCGCGACAGGTTCATTCTGTCCCCGGGCCATGCCTCGATGCTGGTCTATTCCCTGCTGCATCTTGCCGGTTACGGGCTGGGACTGGACGAGATCAGGCAGTTCAGACAGAGGGGCAGCAGGACCGCGGGTCATCCAGAGCTGGGACTGGCTCCGGGTATCGAGGTGACCACTGGTCCCCTGGGGCAGGGATTCGCTCACGGCGTGGGCATGGCCCTTGCCGGCAGGATGATGGCTGCCCGCTTCAATCGTAACGGACACTCGCCGGTCAATTTCAGGGTCCTTGGCCTGTGCGGGGACGGGGACCTGATGGAAGGGTTGTCGTACGAGGCCGCATCCCTTGCCGGGGACCTGCAACTGGGCAACCTGACATGGATTTTCGATTCAAACGGGATCACAATCGAGGGCGGCACGGACCTGACTTTTTCGGAAGATGTCCGTGGGCGCTTCGAGGCCCAGGGATGGCACGTGGCAGAGACCGATGGATACGATCACGAGGCCATTTCAGCGGCAATCGCGGCTGGAATCGGGCAAACCGACAGACCGTCCCTGATAATCGCCCATACCGAAATCGGTCACGGCGCGCCGAACGTGCATGGTTCCAACTCGACCCATGGAGCGCCTCTCGGGCCCGACGAGGTGCGAGCGACCAAGGAGGCCGCGAACTGGCCGACGGATCCGCCTTTCCTGGTGCCGGACGACGTCAAGGAATGGTTCCATGCCCTGGCTGAAGCGGGCAGGGAGGCCAGGATGGGGTGGGAAGCCTCGTTCGCGGACTATTGCGCCGCCTTCCCAGACCTGGCCGAAAAGTGGAATGCGTCCTTTGACCGGGCGGCTGTCCCGCCGGACCTGTTCAATGGCATCATGGCTGCAGTGAAGCCTTTTGAGGGCAAGGCGACCCGGGTTCTTTCGGGCAAGGCGATCGCCGCGGCCGCTGATCTGGTGCCGAATCTGGTCGGAGGATCTGCGGACCTCGGTCCCTCCAACAAGACCCAGATCCCCGGGGCAGCATTCATCCATCCGGCGGTTGGCGCGGACGGTTTTTCCGGCGCCAACCTGCACTTTGGGATCCGCGAGCATGCCATGACCGCGGTGGTGAACGGTATTACCCTGCAAGGTGGCTTCAGGTCATACGGTGGGACGTTCCTGGTCTTTGCCGATTACATGAAACCCGCTCTGCGCCTCGCGTCTTTGATGGAGATTCCGTCCATCTTTGTGTTCACCCATGACAGTTTCGCCGTCGGAGAGGACGGACCGACCCACCAGCCCGTGGAACACCTATGGATGCTGAGGTCGATACCAGGCATGAAGGTCTTCAGGCCCGCGGACGCGGTGGAGGTTGCAGCGGCATGGTCCTTTGCCCTGCGCAACACGGGCGGCCCTGTCTCGCTTGTCTTCACCAGGCAGGGGGTTCCGCCCTTTGAACGGCCGGCCGACGCCGGGGAGTCAGCCGTGCTGAGGGGTGGCTACGTGGTCAAGGATCCCGATGGCGCGGCCCCTGACGTGGTGCTGGCCGCCACTGGTTCGGAGGTGTCCGCGGCATTTAGGGCCGCTACCCTGCTGGAAGGCGACGGAACCCGGGTAAGGGTGGTGTCGTTGCCTTGCCTGGAACTGTTCTTTCAACAGCCGGACGAATACCGTGAATCAGTGGTGCCGCGTGGCGCCAGGGTGGTCACCGTCGAGGCCGGCTCCACGGTGGGCTGGCATCGTCTGGCCGGTGTGGACGGGCTTGCAATCGGTCTGGATCACTTCGGAGCCTCCGCGCCCGCGTCGGTCCTGACCGAGGAATTCGGCTTTACGCCCGCGGCCATAGCGGACAGGATCAGAGGCTGGCTGTAGCTGTAGAAATGGAACTGGGCTTCAGGACGCGTGGTTTTGGGCCTTGCTCAACCGCTCTCTCAGAAACTTTTCGATACGCAGATTGACCACCATGGGGTATTCAAGGGGGGTGTAGTGTGTGCCGCCCTTGATGGCCATGAACTCGACGTCAGGGGTCTCGTCCACCATCGAGCGGGTCATTGCAATCGGGGTGAACAGGTCCCGATCCCCGGTTATGACTAGGGTGGGGCACTTCATCTTCGCGGGCATGTCGCGCGCGTCGTGGTCCGCCAGTGCCCTGAAGATGCGGGTGTACGCGGTGAAGTCCAGATTGACGTAGTCCCTGGCAAGGTCGAAGAAGACGTCCTCATCCAGGGTCGGACTGGCCAGGCCCACGGCCTTTGCCATGGCAATGAACGCCCTTGTGCGGGTCACTATGGGACCAACGCTGCGCATCAGGGGTTCGACCTTTTCCATGACGTCCAATAATCTGGGACCGACGACCGACATCCACGGAGCGTTGAAGGCCGTTTCGAACGGTTTGCCGTATGTCCCGTTGATCTGGATGGAGGCCAAAAAGCGACGCCAGTGCCTGCGGTGGTACTCCAGATTCACCTGGACGCCCATGCTCCAGCCGATGAACACGGCCTTTTTGACTTTTTCGGCCTTCAGCACGGCCTGCAGGTCCTCGCAATGTCTGGCAACGGAGTACGCCTCGTCGGAGTCCTCCAGCGCGGGTGGGGAACGATACAGGCCGCGGTAGTCCCAGGAAACGATCCGGTACGCAGGCGTGAAGTGGTCGATCAGGTGGCGCCAGGTAATGATGTTGCCGCCCAGCCCGTTTGACAGGACCATGACCGGCGCCCCTTTCGGCCCTGAAGTGTAAGTCGTTATCGTGGAGCCGTCGGCGCTTACAGCGGAACCCTCATGGATGTCCATCCTTTCACTCTCACTTGCACTTCAAAAGTTCATCCACGAACCTGTCGTCGATGGTTCGCCAATAGGCGCGATTCGCCTTCAGTTCCTTGC
>JAADHL010000128.1:0-791 GCA_013151875.1 Deltaproteobacteria bacterium | reverse complement strand
CTCGATGGACACGAAGCCATTGCTTTCGAGTATCCTTTTGACCGCTTCCAGCTTCAGGCTCTTGCTTTCGATGAGTCCTTCCAGATAGGCCTCCGGCTTTCGCAAGGGGGTCATGGTCATGAGCGGATCAATGCCCTCGTTCGCCATGCAGCTTATCTGGAAATAGGCCCTGGCGTACCTGTCCCGAAGTTCATGTTCCGGGTTGACCTCGGTCTTGGCGGGCCCTGACTTTTCAATCTTCGGGCCGCCGCAGCCGGCCGCCATGAAAACTAGAAGGGATGTTGTTACCAACGCGCGTAGAAACGGCATTCGGCACCTCCCTGAACTCTGGCTTCTTGAGAGGTATTCTAGCCCAGCCCAGGATTCCTGCCAACTACGGGTACCAGTCGCAGTCGAGTTCAAGATAGAATCCAGCGTTTTTGTTTTCGGTCGCATCAACAACGATCCAGTACGATTTACCCGCCTCGACGTTTGCCTGAACATGCTTGTGATCGAACGCGATGCACGTATTCGACGAGCATCCATCACCCTTGTCCTCGATGAGGTAGATGTTGAGGAAGCTGGGAGGGTCGCTCATCGAAATGGTAATGCCGCCGGACTGGTCCGGGATGAACGAAAACGCCTTTTCCGGACCGTGGGCCAGAGTCGGGTCGCATGAATACACGTCCATGACGTCCGAGTTGATCGGCATGCCGTTGTCGCTGGACACGGATGATTCGGCGCATGTCATGGTGGTGCTGGACGGCTTGCAGGGTCCGAAACGTGCGCACTTGCCCCAGTCCAGGCACTTG
>JAADHL010000316.1 GCA_013151875.1 Deltaproteobacteria bacterium | reverse complement strand
TGGTCAACGATGCCGTTGCCTTCCACTGTGAAAAGCACCTCGGCGCCGGAGGTGAGCGGACCGGCAACCACGTTGAGTTCACTCTCGTCAGGGGCCGGCCCGCACGAAACAGCCGGCAGCGCGACGATCGCGAACAGCACACCAAATTTGAACCGATTCCAATAGACCATGGCACCCCTACCTCTAGTTGTCAGTGGCCGAAGACGGACCCCAGAAAAACGTCGCCCCAACGGATATTGATTTTCCTTAAACGACGCTCAATGTCAATTGATGAGCAATTTGCGCTGCAAGGGTTTCGGGTACGGGGACGGGTACGGGTACGTAAGAACGGTTGTTGGACACCACACCGCTTGGATAACGACGTCGAGGTGTCATGCTGGGACGGTTTTCAGAAACGCCTCCATTTCCCGCGTCGTATCCACGGGATTCGTATAGATGAACGAGTGGTCGCCACGGACCCGGCGGATGGTCAGTCCGTCGCCGAGACCCCTCGCATACTGGCGCGACTCCCCTGGCCAGAAGGAAACGGTGAAGGTCGGGAGCAGCAGCAGGGCAGGGCATGTGATGGAACCCAGGCGGTCTGTGATGTCCTCCTGGAGCGCCCCATCCAGGATTTCGCGATAGGCTGAATCGGAAAGCGAGTGCCTGAAACCCCCATCCGGCTGTTGCCTGAAGCCCGCGTATACCAGCTTCCTGTCCATTTCATCCCACCTTTTCAGGTAGACCATTCTGGTGACGCCGGTTTCCAGGGACCTTGCGTCGGCATAAGGACCCCTTTCCGGCCCCAGCACTGCATCCACCAGGCCCGGCATGGCCCGAAGCATGGGATTGAAGCCCGCTGGAGGCACGGGGTCGGCGAGGACCAGTCCCCGCACGCGTTCCGGGATCTCGGATGCAAGGTATGTCGCTACCTTGCCGCCCCATGAGTGTCCCATCAGGGCAAAGCGGTCTATGCCTAGTCGGTCCAGCGCCGCCAGTACGTCGCCGCAGGTCGTTGCAAGGTCGTAGCCCGAGTCCGGGGACGAACTGAGCCCGTGACCGCGCAAGTCGATGGCGCAGCAGGAAAGCGGCTCCCGTTCCTTTTTCAAGAGGGAGGCGATAGGAGCCCAGATCCACGAGTTGGCGTCCAGCCCGTGCAAAAGGACCAGCGGTGTACCGTTGCCGGTCCATCGAAGGCAGTGCAGATTGACTCCATTGCCCTCGACGTACACTTCCTCCGGCATGTGATCGGGGAGTCCCGGTTCGCGTGTGTCCGCGCCGGGGAAAGCACGCGCGGTCAGTCGTATCCCAGCGTGAATCAGGGTGGAAACGATTCCTGGATGGGGGGTCGCCTTTGGCGGACCTTTCGGCCCGTCGCTCAAAGCGATGTCTCCTCTGTCGGCCTGTCCAGGGCGCCCTCGCCGTACACCAGGGTTTCCCACGTGATGTTCAGGCCGATGGTGATGATGTCGAAAGACCCCGAGTAAGAGCCTTCGTTGACAGCGTATCCGTTTTTGATGGTCCCGTCGGGTTGCAGAATCTGCTGATAAATCCTGCCTTCGCCGGCGCCCACGGTACGGTCCATCTGAAACACATGGGCGTACGAGATGCCGATCTCGATCCCGCGCCACTCGGTGGACAGTCCGGCGGCAATCCCCAATCTTTCGAAGGACGGCAGGTCCACCATCGTGTACGCCGTCCGGTGGGCGGCCGACTCCCACCAAGTCCCCAGGCGCACGGTCAGCCACTTCGGGATGGCGTTGTACTGGCCCCCGAGGCGCACGCTGTAGGTGTCTTGATAGTTGCGCGCAAGATTCAACTCCTTGAGCATGATGGTGGAGCCCAGGGCCTCGACGCTGTTCACTTTGAAGTTCACGTCGAACGAGTCCATGGCCGACCACTCCTCCCACACGAAATCAGCCTCGATGTCGAAAACCTCGCGGTCGCCGCGCAGGTGTCTGTAACGAATGGCCGTCTGCACCGACATGGGGTACGTGAATTTCAGGGTGGCGGGAACCTTGAAGGCGGGATAGTTTTTCAGGATCGAGTTCTGGGTCCCTTTCATCTCGATGTCGCCGCTGAGTTCGAAGTTGATGGGAAGGACCCGGGCCGTCAGGGCGATTTCCAGGCTGGGGATGGGGCGAACCCAAGCGCCGATGATCGCGGAAAAACCAGACCAGTCGCTCATATCGAGATTGGCTTCCAGGTCATTGCGAGTCTGAACGGGGTGGTTGGTGTTTGTCGGTCCCCCGGGCGAAACGAGGTCGAGACTGTATTTCATGCTGGGAATCGTGGCGTACTGAAAACTGACGCCCAGGCCGAACCAGTCCCTCCCATAAGCGTGGTATTTCCAGCTTACAGAGGCAGTGAGGAAGGCCATCAGGATATCCATGTTCTTGAAGGCGTATCGAGTCGCCGAGTCGTTGTTTGGGTCGTCGAAGGACGCCTTGCCCATGGCGCTGGGACCCACGAAGCCGATGGCGAAGCCCCAATCGCGCAATCCGAAGTCGCTGGACAACCCCAGTGATATACCCATGGGAAAGAAACCGTCCGCCTGTCTGGCCTCGTCGAACGTAACAGGGTCTCCCTTGGGATTGCCCGCATAGTCGAGTGGCTGGGCCGGATTGCGTTTGAACGACAGTGTCTCCAGAGTGAAACTGTGGCTGTAATGCAACTGGGTACCTTTCACCAAGGACAGCCTGGAAGGGTTCCAGTACATGGCGGAGGCATCATCCGCCTTGAGGGTGAATGCGCCGCCCCTGCCCACGGCATGAAAGCCCTGGGGACCGTACTCGAAACCCGCCGCGTGGACGTTGCCCGCGCTCAGAACCATCGCCGTGACCAGGCAGGCAGCCGCGGTCCACGGGGACGCTGAAAAAAAGTGCTTCAGCCTCATCTGCAAACCCCACGATTTCGTCCAAAGTCAATCAGTTGCAGGAAAGCTAGCACACAGGCCCTTGTCAAGTCCACTGGCGGTATCCGGATGAAGGCTCTATAATCTTTTGGCAACTCTGAAACCGTGGGAGGAACCATGAGCCGTTCGATGATTACAATGATGGCGACCCTGGCCCTGGGCCTGGGACTGGGCTGCGGCGGCAGCGGCGGTAACGACGATACCGGCAATACCGATGTCGTCGCGGACAACGGCGGCGTCACCGACAATGGCGGCGACAAGGACGCGCAGACGGGGAACGCCTGTCACCAGTGTCTGCTGAAATCAAATGGGCTGTCGGTCAGGTTCACGAAGATGTTCGTCACCGAGCCTTCGATCCCGGAGGGTTTGCCCGATTTTCTGAACGCGATATGGGAGCCGGACGTGGCCGATTATCGGCTGAACGTCATCCTTCAACTGGAGAAGGTGACGGACAACGGCGACGGTACCCTCAAACTCAAGGTGAAGGCAGGGGCCGGCTGGCATGACCTGGCGGTGGATCAAGTTACTCCGATGGGTCACGGCAAAACACCGAACGAATTCCATTTCGTGGAGGGCTTCACCACCGAATTCGACGCCGTGGTGGATGAAAACTGCAACTTCAGCACGGTAGGCCAGGCGGACCTGTGGTTCCATCCGGGCCCACTGGACCATGCCCTGATCTGTTCGGCGGGCGACGACACCATAGGTCTTCCCAAGGACACAATCCCGATCTCCAACCTGATAGCCAAGGGTCACTTCAACGATGAATGCACCCAGATCACGGACGGGGATCTGACCGGTTGCATCGCCGCTGACGCCGCCTGCCAGATCTGCAGCTTCATGCTGGCGCCGGATTATTCCGAGTGGAACATTGAGACGGACCCGTCCATCACAACCGAGAATTGCCAGCCGTCCTACTGTGACGGCACGTGCGGCAAGGCATCGGGCAACGTGGTCCTGCCCAAGGGATCGCCCCTGTGGGCCAATTTCGGCGGATTCGTCGAGGGCATCGGAGTGCCCCAGACCTGCGATGTCAACGGTGGGACCGACAACGGCTATGCGCTGGCCGGTGAATGGAACGCTGCTCAGATCAAGATGACAGTTCAGTAAGTACCCTGTCGCGCGGATTGAAGTCGTCGGTCATCAGCCTGCGAACGCGTCCGGAAAATGGTGGCGCGCTGCAAGCAGTGACGGTAGGAATCATGCGAACGACAGTCGGTCTGATGCTTTCAGTGATGTCGTTTGCCTTGATGTCGACAGGTTGTGATGCCGGTACGGAAAACGACGCCATCGTGGTTGCCGCGTCATTTCCGCCCGAGTTCCATTTCGGCGCCTCGACCGCGGCACACCAGGTCGAGGGCAACCAGAAGAACAACTGGACGTGGTGGGAGACCCTGCCGCAGTTCGCCGGGCTGACCGTTGAACCTTCCGGGATC